>JACORX010000411.1 GCA_016179165.1 Candidatus Rokuibacteriota bacterium
GGATGGCGCCGGCCGCATCCTGGGCGCGTGTGCCACGCGCGACGGACCAGGCGCGCACCTCGTCCTCACCCACGGTGAAGAAGGAGATCAGTCCCAGGAGCGCATAGCAGTCGCGAAGCACGCGCCGGATGGCCGGCTCGCTGAGCCCAAGGTCCGCCAGGAAGGCCGCCTGCTCCTCCCCCGCCAGTTGCGCGACTTCGGCCTCGATGACGGCCGAGACCCAGCCGATGGCCGTGCCAGGGCGCCCGGCGATCTCTCCGAGCCCGAAGCCCTCGACGAGAGTCTTGCCGCGGTCGATCTCCTTCTCCGAGAGGTTCAGGCATTGCAGGATCGGCTTCTCCGAGAGGAAGGTGAAGCCACGGATCGCGCGAGCGTCGTCGGCCGAGAGCCCGGCCGCGCGGATCGGCGTCTCCGACTCGAGCGCGGGCTTGAGACGTAGCAGGATGGCCTGCTCCTTGACGTCGGCGTCCGTCCGCTTCTTCTTGATGGAGGCATCGAGGCGCTCCAGCCGGCGCTCCACCACCTCGAGGTCGGCCAGGATCAGCTCGGTCTCGAGGTCGCCGATGTCGCCCTTGGGGTTGGGCGCTGTGCCGGCGGCATCGGAAAAGGCCCGCACCACGTGCAGGAGCGCGTCCGCGTTCCTGAACTCCTTGGCGTCCAATCCTTCACGGTCACCCTTGGTGATCCCGGCAAGGTCTACCACTTCGAACGACGCGAAGGTCGTCTTCTTCGGCTTAAAGAGCGCGGTCAGGGTGTCCACCCTCGGGTCGGGCACTCGCGCCACACCCGCGTGCATTTCGGCGCGCGAGCCGCCGTAGGACGAGGTCGCCAACGACGCGCCGGTCAGCAGGTTGAACAGCGAGGTCTTTCCGCTCTTTGGAAGCCCGACGAGGCCGATCTTCATGCAAGCTCATGCTACCATAGCCCGCCTCGTGCTCGAGCATCGCTCCCTCGACCCCAAAGGCGCCGCGCTGGCGCTGCTGCTCGCCGCCCTCTGGGGCGCCAATCCCGTCGCGATCAAGCTCGGCCTCTCCGACGTGGCGCCGCTCCAGATGGCGCTCCTACGCTTCGTCGTCAGCGCCGTGGCGATCTCCGCTTACGCCCTGGCGAGCGGCCGTCCCGACGTGCTCGTGATCCGTCCGGGCGAGGCCAAGCCGATATGGTCGCTCGGCCTCCTCTTCGTGGTCCAGATCGCGCTCATGAACGAGGGGCTCGAGCGCACCACGGCGGCCCACGGCGTGCTCGTGCTGAATTCCTACGCCGTCCACACCGTGGTCTTCGCCCACTTCATGATTCCCGGCGACCGGCTGACCCCGCGCAAGCTCGCCGGCGTCCTCGTGGCCTACAGCGGGGTCGTCATCCTCTTCGCCCGCAGCTTCACGACGTCGAGCACCACGCTCCTGGGCGACCTCATCGTCGCGGTCTCGGCCCTGCTGCTGGGCGAGCGCATCGTCTACATCGCCAAGACGGTCCGGCGCGTCGATCCGGCGCGCCTCATGCTCTACCAGTCAGTCATCGGCAGCGTGGGCTTCTTCCTGATGAGCCTCGTCGCGGAGTCCGGACGGCCCACCCGCTGGACCTCCACGCTCATCCTGTCGATCCTCTTCCAGGGCGTCATCATCGGCGGCTTCAACTTCGTCATGAACGCGCGGCTTTTGCAAATCTACCGGCCGAGCGCGCTTGCCACCGTGGCCCTGACCACGCCGATCTGGGGCGTGCTGATCGCCGCCGCGATCGGGGGTGAGGGGCTGGCGCCCGAGCTCGTCCTCTCCACGCTCCTCGTGGTGGCCGGCATAGCGCTGACCATGCGCCGGTGAGATATCATCAGCCAATGCGCAGCACCGTGGGGCCAATGCGCCGAATCGTGGAGCTCATGCGCCGGGTCCCGGCCTTGGTACTCCTCGCCCTGGCCGCCGCCCTTGCCGTGGTGCCGGCGCTCCGCGCCCAGCAGCCGAGCCCGCCGCAGGCCGCGCTCGATGCCGTCGCCGCCCCCCTCTACCAGCAACTTGCTGCGCTCAAGGGCATCGCCTCCCCCGGCCCGCCGCCACCGGTCCTGCTCGGCTCGCGGGCCGAGAACCGGCGCTCCATCGAGCTGGAGATGGCCCGCCGCTACTCCCCAGCCGTCCTCGAGGCCGAGCGCAAGAGCATGGTCGCCTGGGGAGTGATCCCACCCGACTACGACCTCCGCCGTCTGTTTCTGGATCTCCTCGAGGAGCAGGTCTCCGCCTACTACGATCCGCGCGGCAAGGTCATGGTCGTCGGCGACTGGCTCCCGCCCGAGCAGCAGCGCGCGGCGCTCATGCACGAGCTGGTCCACGCGCTCCAGGACCGCGAGCTGCCCCTCGACAACTTCATCGCCCCCGACCCCGGCCACGGCGACCGGCTGCTCGCCCGCCAAGCGCTCATCGAAGGCGAGGCCGTGGCGCTCAGCTTCGACCTGATGCTGAAGCCCCGGGGTATGGACATCGGCAGGCTGTCCGATCTCTCCATGGCGCAGGGCCTGATCGTCTCGAGCGCCGGCGGACCCGTCGTCGGCAAAGCGCCCAAGTTCCTGCGCGACCTCCTGCTCTTCCCCTACGTCGAGGGGCTCGGCTTCGTCTACCAGTTCAGGAAGCGCCATCCGTGGTCGGACATGAGCGCCGTCTACCGCGATCCGCCGCGCTCGACGACCCAGATCCTGCACCCGGAGAAATACCTCGACACACGCGAGAACCCGATCCCCGTCGCGATCCCGGACCTCTCACACCTCCTGCCCGGCGGCCTCCTCGTATCGGACGACGATCTCGGGGAATTCGCCCTCGGCGTCGTGCTTGCGCTCCACCTGGGCGAGGCCGATGGGCGGAGCGCGGCGGTCGGCTGGCGCGGCGACCGCTACCGCATTTGGGAGGACGACGGGGGACGCTTCGTGATCGCGTACCGGGTGGTCGCGGCGGACGCCCAGATCGCGGCGGCGCTGGCAACCAACCTCCAGGCCTCGGTGGAGAAGCGCCACCCCGAGCTTGCCGGCAAGGCCGCGGTCCGGGGCGGCGGGATCGTCACCTGGGTTGACGGCGGGCAGGTCTTCGGGGTGGAAAGCCGGGGGACGAGCGTCGTCTTGCTGGAGCGGCTACCGGTACAGGTTTTCGAGCGCGCGCGCGACGCCGTCTGGCGGGCGCGGCCCGTGGGCGCGGCGCGGTAGAATAGGCGCATGCCGAGCCAACCCGGGAAACAGCTCGAGGTCGTTCCGAACCCGCATCCCGGCCGCGACTATGAGGTCGCGCTCGAGATCCCCGAGTTCACCTGCCTCTGCCCCAAGACGGGCCAGCCCGACTTCGCCACCATCAGGATCAGGTACGTCCCCGACCGGCACCTCGTCGAACTCAAGAGCATCAAGCTCTACATCTGGTCGTACCGGAACGAGGGAGCCTTCCACGAGGACGTGACCAACCGGATCCTGAACGACTTCGTGGCGGCGGCCGGACCCCGCTGGATCGAAGTGGTCGGCGACTTCTCCGTGCGCGGCGGCATCAAGACAGTCGTGCGCGCCACCCACGGCAAGAGCCCCGAGATCTGAGCGGGCTCGGGGCTCCCCGTGAGCACCGCGACCCAGTGAGCAC
>JACORX010000412.1 GCA_016179165.1 Candidatus Rokuibacteriota bacterium
CGTAAGTCCCGCTCTCCGGGAAGCGCTCCCTATGACCCCCGGCACGCTCTACGTGGTCGCCACGCCCATCGGCAACCTCGAGGACATCACGCTCCGGGCGTTGCGCGTGCTGAAGGAGGTCGGCCTCGTCGCCTGCGAGGACACGCGCCGCACGCGGACGCTGCTGACGCACTTCGGCATCCACGTGCCCGTCACGAGCTACTTCGAGCACAACAAGCTCGCCAAGGGCCCGGCCATACTCAAAACGCTCCGCGAGGGCAAGTCGGTGGCGCTCGTCACCGACGCGGGCACGCCCGGCATCTCTGATCCAGGTTTTCTCCTCGTGCGCGAGGCGAGGGAAGTCGGCATCCCCGTCGTACCCGTGCCCGGCCCCTCGGCCGTGGTGACGGCGCTCTCCGCCGCGGGCATCCCCGCCGACAGCTTTGTCTTCGACGGTTTCCTGCCCGTGAAGCCGGGCAAGCGGATCCACAGGCTCGAAGCGCTCCGCGAGCTCGAGATGACGTGCGTCTGCTACGAGTCGCCTCACCGCATCCTCGCCGCGCTCGAGGCGATCGGCCAGGTATTCGGCCAGGTCGAGATCGTCGCGGCCCGCGAGCTGACCAAGCAGTTCGAGGAGATCGTCCGGGGCACGCCGGAGGCGCTTCGCGAGCGCTTCGCCGCGGGCACGGTCAGGGGAGAATTCACGCTCGTCATCCCGTATACTAAGAGTCCATGTCCATCCCCAAAGCCCTGACCATCGCCGGCTCGGATTCAGGCGGCGGCGCGGGCATCCAGGCGGATCTCAAAACCTTCTCGGCCTACCGGGTCTTCGGCATGTCCGTCATCACCGCCGTGACGGCGCAGAACTCCCTGGGTGTGCAGGCCGTCGAGTGCCTGCCGCCTTTGCTCGTCGCCCGCCAGCTCTCATCCGTCCTGGAGGACTTCGGCGCCGACGCCGCCAAGTGCGGCATGCTCGGCACCGCGGCCATCGCCCTAGCGGTGGCGGCCGGGTTGCGCGCGCATGCGGTGGAGCGGCTCGTGGTCGACCCGGTCATGACAGCCACGTCCGGCGACGCGCTTCTCGATCCCGATGCCGTCCACGCCGTGACGGCGAGCCTCCTGCCCCTGGCCCTCGTGGTGACGCCCAACCTGCCCGAGGCTGAAGCGTTGGCCGGCATGCCGGTGTCGAGCCGGGCCGATATGGAAGAGGCCGCGCGCCGCATCCACAAGCTCGGGCCGCGTCACGTGCTGGTCAAGGGCGGCCACCTCAAGGGCGACGCGGTGGACCTCCTCTACAACGGCCGCGGCTTCACGACCTTCCAGGCCGCACGCATCGAGTCCGACAACACCCACGGCACCGGCTGCACCTTCTCGGCGGCCATCGTGGCGGGCCTGGCTCAGGGGCGGCCGCTCGGCGAGGCTGTGCGCGACGCCAAGGCCTACGTGACGCGCGCCATCCGCGAGGGCTTCGCTCTCGGCCGCGGTGTGGGGGCGCTCCGGCACTTCCTCACGGAGTGGTGATGGCCGACGAGCAGACGGCGCCCGAGTCCGAGCCCGAGCAGGAGCGCGGGCTCGGCAAGATGTCGTTCATGCAGCACTTGGGCGAGCTCCGGATCCGCATCATGTGGGCGCTGGGCGCCGCCGGCATCGGGCTCGTGCTCGCGTTCTTCGTCACCGACCCCGCCATGCGCTTCATCTCCCGGCCGCTGGTCGGGCTGAAGATCGAGCTGGTCTTCACCTCCCCCACCGAGGCCTTCTGGACCTGGATGAAGGTCGCCATGGTGCTGGCCATCTTCATCTCCATGCCCGCCCTCCTCTACCAGGTCTGGAAGTTCGTGTCTCCCGGGCTCCACGCGCACGAGAAGAAGTACGCCGTGCCGTTCATCATCGTGGGCTCGCTGCTCTTCCTGGTCGGCGGCGCCTTCGCCATGTTCGTGGTCATCCCTTTCGCCTCGACCTTCCTGGTGACGTTCGGTCAGGAGAAGGGGTGGAAGCCGATGATCACGGTGTCCTCGTACACCGACTTTGTGATCAAGTTCGCCCTGGCCTTCGGCATCGTGTTCGAGCTGCCGGTGGTGATCACCGTCCTGGCGCTGATCGGGGTGGTGACGCCGCAGTTCCTCTCGAAGAACCGCAAGTACGCCATCCTGATCAACTTCATCATCGCGGCGATCCTGACGCCGACACCGGACCTTATCAACCAGTCCCTGATGGCGGGCCCCCTGTGCGTCCTGTACGAAGTCGGTATCATCTGCGCGCGCCTGGCCGTCAGGAAGCGCAAGACGCCGGCGCCGCCCGTCGAGACGCAGGCCACGCCATGAGCCCTATGGACTTCAACTCGCTCGAGCTGCCCGAGCCGGTGATGCGCGGCATCCGCGACGCCGGCTTCGTCGCGGCGACGCCCATCCAGGAAGGCACGCTGCCGCTCGCGCTCAAAGGCAAGGACGTGGCGGGCCAGTCCCAGACGGGCACCGGCAAGACGGCGGTCTTCCTGATCGCCGCCTTCACGCGCTGTCTCCGTCATCCGGCGCCCGCCAAGAGCGGGCCGACGGCGCCACGCGTGCTGATCATCGCGCCCACGCGCGAGCTGGTGGTGCAAATCGAGGCCGACGCCCGGCTCCTGGGCGCCCACACGGGGCTCAAGATCCGCGCCGTGTACGGCGGCATCGACTACAACAAGCAGCGCGAGGATCTCAGCGAGGCCTGCGACATCCTGGTGGGCACGCCCGGCCGCCTCATCGATTATCTCAAGCAGCACATCTGGTCGCCCCAGCGCGTCGAGGTGCTCGTCATCGACGAGGCCGACCGCATGTTCGACATGGGCTTCATCGCCGACCTGCGCTTCATCCTGCGCAAGCTGCCCAAGCCCGAGAAGCGGCAGTCCTTCCTCTTCTCGGCGACGCTCTCCTTCCGCGTGCTGGAGCTGACCTGGGAGTTCATGAACAACCCCACCCAGATC
>JACORX010000406.1 GCA_016179165.1 Candidatus Rokuibacteriota bacterium
ACCGTATCCCACGAGGGCGAGAGAAATCAGATGCTTGAAGGACACAAGGGAGGAACCACGAACCAGGCATCTGCCTATTTGGTAGGCAGATGCCGAAAACTGCCTCGGCACTAGGCAGGGGCCGAGGCGGATGCGATTACGGCATCAGTCGCGCCAGAGGGTCTCGTCGACTGCGCGGCGGGACTTGAGTTTCGCGTCTGTCTCGACTGGTCGAGGCAGCGCGGCCTCGATAGCCCTCCGGACATTGCTGAGGTCGGGGCTCTTCTGAGCCGGAAACACGCCCGGGATGCTGGGTGGGCTGTCCATGGCGAACGTGCCCGAACAGACGATGACGGGCACCTTCACTCCGGGCCGCTCCATCCGGCGAAGGAAACCCATGCCGTCGAGGTGAGGCATTCGGAGGTCGAGCACGATGATATCCGGCCGCACCCGGTCGAGGGCCGCCAACGCGTCGAGCCCGTCCACCGCCTCGAAGACTTCGAAGTCTCCCTCGAAGCCGATCCGATACAGAGCCCGCCAAGCCGGATCGTCGTCGATCACGAGCATCTTCATCATCGAGACCACCTCCCGCGCGCCCTGTTTGCAAACCGGGGGCCCGGCCGGGAGGGCTCAATTATCAGCCACTTGGGGATATCGTGTCGGCGAAGACGTCACCGGTATGACGGTAGAGCCTGGCACCGTCGAGGAGTGGACGTTGGTGCTAGGTGCGCCGCTGGGGGATGTTGTGGCGGCTCATCTTCGAGTACAGGGTGGGCCGGCGAAGGCCCAGGATGGCCGCCGCCGCTTGCTTGTTCCACCCCGTCGATTCGAGCGCGCGCACTATCGAGAGACGCTCGATCTCCTCGAGGGACCCGGCGGACGGGATGGCAGTCGGGAGCGGCCCGCCGGCGTTGAGGGCTTCGGGCAGATCGGCCGTCGTCACCTCCCGCCCGCGGGCCACCAGCACGGCGCGCTCAATGACGTGTTCGAGCTCGCGCACGTTGCCGGGCCACCTGTAGGACAGGAGCCGCCTGAAGGCCTCGGGGTCTATCCCCTCGACCGGCCTGTTGTGCTTGAGCCGAAAGCGGTCGAGGAAGCCCTTCACGAGGAGGGGGATATCGTGGGCCTTCTCCCGGAGCGGCGGCAGTTCCACCGTCACCGTGTTGATGCGGAAGTAAAGATCCTGTCTCAGAGAGCCGTCGCGGACCGCGGCCTCGGGGTCTCGGTTCGTCGAAGAAATGAGCCGGAAATCCACGGGCACGGCGCGATTGCCGCCCAGGCGCCGCACGCTCCGGTCTTCCAGCACGCGCAGGAGCTTGGCCTGAAGATCCGGCGGCATCTCCGTGATCTCGTCGAGGAGGAGCGAGCCCTTGTGGGCCTCCTCGATAAGGCCCGGCCGGTCCGAAGTGGCGCCGGTGAAGGCGCCCTTGACGTGCCCGAAGAGCTCGGACTCGATGAGTTCCTTCGGCAGCGCGGCGCAGTTGATCTTGATCAGGGGCCACCGGGCGCGCGGGCTCTTGGCGTGGAGGGCGTTGGCGGCCAGTTCCTTGCCCGTGCCGCTCTCTCCCACGATAAAGACGTTGGCGTCGGACGCGGCGACCGAGTCGATCAACTCGAACACGCGCCGCATGGTGGGCGAGCCTCCGAGCATCTCGCCGTACCCCATTTGCTCCGCGAGCTGCCGCTTCAGGTCGGAGGTCTCGGCCAGGAGTCCCCGCCGCTCGAGCGCCTTGCCGAGCAGGGTCAGCATCTCGGCCGGGTCGAAGGGCTTGGTCACGAAGTAGAAGGCGCCTTCCTTGGTCGCCTCCACGGCCTTCGAGATCGAGCCGTAGCCCGTCATGATGATGACCTCGATGTCGGGGTCGCGGTTCTTGAGCAGCCTCAGGAGACCGATGCCGTCGCCGTCAGGTAGCACGAGGTCCACGAGCGCCACGGAGAAGTCGCGGCCATCCAGGCGCGCGGCCGCCTCCGCCGTACTCAGCGCCGTTTCCACGACGTAGCCCTCGCGCTCGAGAATGAGCCGCAGTCCCTCCGCGAGCGCGGGCTCGTCATCTACCACCAGCACGACCGGCTTCATGGTATCTCCCAACCTAGCACAGCCATCGTCAAGGCGTCACCAGACTGACACCCGCCCGAATCACATAGTTACATGCCACACTTTCAGGCCGAATAATCAGCCCTTTAGGCCCTGCACCTTCCTATACAGCTCAAGGCGGGTGAACCGCATTTTGAGACCGTGAGGACACCCTGACCTCGTCCTGCCGGTTAACACGTCGGCCCTCTGACGGCGGTGGGCCTTGTCTTGACAGGCCACCGAGTGGCGAGCAATATGGCCACCCATGGACTTCGGCTTCGCTCTTCCAGGCCGCGGATCGCTTGCCACCCCAGAAATCCTGATCAAACTTGCGCGCAAGGCGGACGATCTCCGCTACTCGTCGATCTTCGTCACGGACCACGTCGTGATCCCGGTGAGCCAGAGCGCACCCTATCCGTACTCTCCGACGGGCAAGTTCGTCAGCGACTGGCGGAACGGCTACCTCGAGCCGCTGACGCTGATGAGCTACCTCGCCGGCGAGACGTCGCACGTGAGGCTCGGGACGAGCGTGCTCGTCATCCCCTACCGCAATCCCGTGGTCACGGCCAAGATGCTGGCGACGCTGGATGTGCTCTCGGGAGGCCGCATCATCCTCGGGGCGGGCGTCGGCTGGTTCAAGGAGGAATTCGAGGCGCTCCACGCCGAACCCTTCGAGCGGCGCGGAGCGGTCACCGACGAGTATCTGCATCTCATGCGCGCGTGCTGGACTCGCGAGCCGGTGGACTGGCAGGGCGCCTTCTACGGTATGGGACCGGTCAGCGCCATGCCCAAGCCGCGGCAGAAGGGCGGCATCCCTATCTGGGTCGGTGGGCACACGGACGCCGCGCTGCGCCGGGCCGGCGAGATCTCTGACGGATGGCATCCCATCGGCTTGAGACCCCCCGCCATGCTGCTCCCGGAGGAGTACCGCGACAAGGTCGCCATCGTCCGCGACTGGGCGCGGAAGGCCGGGCGCGATCCCAAGGCGATCACGCTGTCCTTCCGCTGCCCGCTGGAAGTGCTCCCGAAGCGCGCCAAGCCCGCGGGAGGCGAGCGGCAGCTCTTCCGGGGCACGGCTGTCGAGGTGATCGGGGACCTGAAAGCCTACCAGGCGCTCGGCGT
>JACORX010000422.1 GCA_016179165.1 Candidatus Rokuibacteriota bacterium
CCCGTAGCGCATCGCGTACTCGAGCGCTTCGTCCACGTGGGCGTGGGCCCAGGCGATCGACTCCCGCAGACCCTGGGAGATCGCCCGGTGCAGCGGCTCGCCGAGGTCGCGCCGCATCACGTTGACACCCAGCGGCAGCGGCAGGTCGGTGTCGCGCTGCCAGGCCTCGCCCAGGTCAAGCACCTTGACCAGGCCCAGGGCCGGGTGAGTGAGCTGGCCCTCGTGGATGAGGAGCCCGAGGTCGGCCTGCCCCTCGAGCACGGCTCTTGGGATCTTGTCGAGGGCGACCTCGATGAGGGGTGGGTCGCCGACGTAGATCCTGAGCAGGAGCGCCGCAGTGGTGTGGCTGCCCGGAATGGCGACGACCTTCTTCTCGAGGTCCTGGCGCGCGATGGGCTCCGTCGCGACCAGGATGGGGCCGTAGCCCTTGCCCATCGAGGCGCCGGGATCCATCATCCGGTACTGCTCGTGCACCATGACGTAGGTCGCGGCCGAGACGGCCGTCACGTCGAGCTCGCCCGTTCGCGCGCGGCGGTTGAGCGACTCGATGTCCTCCAGCACGTGCTCGACCTCGATGCCTTCCGCCTTCACCTTGCCCGCGGTGAGCGCGTAGAACATGAACGCGTCGTCGGGATCAGGGCTGTGGCCGATACGGATCAGCATCGCGTGGCAAGGGTACCACAGGGAACTGAATTATTGCCGCGCCCGGCTAGTCCGAGAGACCGAGGAGATCGAAGCCGCGCAACGCGCGCGCGCCAGGCGAAGCGGCGAAGCCCAGGCGAAAGTCCCCCGCCTTGATAGCGCGGATGATGGAATCCGGGGTGCGCGCGGCGTCCACCTCGACCCAGGCGCGGCCGAACTCGTCGTCGAGGTGGGAATCATCGGTGGCGATCTTCGGCAGGCGGATCAGGTCGACATCGTGCTGGGCCTGGTAGGCGCCCGTGTCGGTGATCTCGACCGCGTGGATCGGCAGCCCGTCCCCGCTGATGACGCCGATCCGGTAGAGGATCTGCTTGACGTTCAGCCCGTAGCGCGCAGGGTGGTTCAGGACGTAGAGCGTCTCGCGATCGCCCATGATCTTTCCCACGTGCTGGGACAGCGGCCGGTAATCCAGCTCGACGCCCGTCAGGACCAGCATGCGGTCGTCACCGGTGGGAATGTTGAACCAGTAGTCGTCGCCGATGCGATCGTCGTGGTCGGTGATGGCCAGGAAGTCGTAGCCCAGCTCGCGGTAGCGCGCGACGACCTCGGCCACGGGCCGGCGCCCATCGGAGAACGTGGTGTGGGCGTGAAGATTGCCCTTCAGGAGCGGCATGGGACGGTCGGCGGGTGCGGCGAGTTCAGCGTGGAGAGGCGACGGGCGTGACGAGGGTCTTCCGGACGGGCCCGCCCCATGTGATCGCGAAGCCGAAGCTCAGCCATCCCGGCTGGCGCATGCCCGCGGGCCCGTCGGTCGTAACCATGCCCACCGGCGAGCCCCACCCGGCGAGCCCCATGCGCCCGGTCGCCGTCTCCGTCGAGAAGGGCTCGATGAAGGCCGGATCGTAGTTGATGACGGGGTCGCCGCGGTAGATGTCGGCGTCCCTCGGGCGCGTGATCTCACTGCCCGGGACCTCCGGGCGGATGATCTCGAACTTGAGCGGAGCAGGCGCGGTCGTCTCGACCTCCATGCCCTGCGCTGCGGCCGCTCCCGCGACCGCCAGCGACAGTGCGATCCCTACTACAACACCCAGTGTTTTCGAAGACATACACGAAGTTTCGCAGATAAGACCCTAGGATGCAAGCAAATCCCCTAACGGATCACCCCGTCCTGGACGAGGCCCTCGTACTCCTCCTTATTGAGTTTCAGAAGACCGCGAAAAACCTCGGCATTGTGCTCCCCCAGGCAGGGGGCCGCGCGCTCGATCTTGCCCGGCGTCGCGGAGAGTTTGATCGGCGACGTGTAGACCGCGAAGTCGCCCACGGCAGGATGCCTCACGGCGCGGACGGCCGCCCGTGCGCGAAAGTGCGGGTGATCCTGGTGAGCCTCGAGCCCCATCACCGGCGCCGCGGCGACCCCGTAAGCCTGGCAGCGGGCCGTCGCCTCCTCGGCCGTGAGGGCCGAGGTCCACCGCGCGATCGCTCCGTCGAGCTCGCCCGCGCCGGCCTGCCGGCCCGAATGCGACGCGAAGCGCGCGGCGCCCGCCCAGGCGGGCCCGCCCATGGCGCTCGCGAGCCTGCGCCACTCGTCGTCCCCCGCGCAGGAGATGGCGACCCAACCGTCCTCACCTAGGGACGGATAGATCCCATGAGGCGCCATGGAGGCATGTCGCGAGCCTTCCGTATCCCAGACCCTGCCGTTCATCTCGAGATCCATCAGGGCCTCGCCGACGAGCCCCGCCGTCGCCTCGAGCTGGCTCATGTCGATCCACTGGCCTTCACCCGTTCGCGCCCGGTGCGCGAGGGCTGCCAGCACGGCGAAGAAGCCGTGGTGCGCATTCGACGGGTCGCCGTAGCCAAGCGTCAGCGCGCCGAGCGTGCGCTCTCCCGCGTAACCGATGAGGCGCTCGAGCCCGGAGAGGCTCGTGAGCGACGGGGCGAAGGTGCGCACATCCTCCCACGGGCCGCCGGAGCCTACGGCCGAGCAGGAGATCATGACGAGGCCTGGGTGCCCCGCGCTGAGCGCCGGGTAGTCGAGACCCGCGGACCTGAGCACCGAGGGCGAGAAGTTCTCGACGACCACGTCGGCCTCGGCCACCAGGCGCTTGAGAAGAGCCGCCGCGCCCGGATGGCGAAGGTCCACGGTGACTCCGAGCTTGCCGCGGTTGTACTGGTGGAAGAGAGGGACGCGGTCGACTTCGGCCGACCGCGCCCCGAGCGCCTCGCTCACGTTTTCCCCTTCTCGAAGCGGCGTCGGGATGAGCCGGCAGTAATCGAGCCGCTTGGACGACTCGACCTTGATGACCTCGGCGCCGAATTCGGCGAGGAGGCTCGACAGCACGGGTCCCACGGCCACCCAGCCGAAGTCGATGACGCGGATGCCGGCCAATGGTTTCCCCCGCCCCTCA
>JACORX010000058.1 GCA_016179165.1 Candidatus Rokuibacteriota bacterium
GGCACCTTCTTGATCTCGCGGGTCGCGATCTCCTTCATCGACTCGGCCGTGTCGAGCATGTCGGTGATGTCGGCCGCTTCGATGTCCTGCATGCTGACGAGGTCCTTGCGTTTCCAGGCCATCATTTACTCCTCTGTTGGCTCTTGGATGACGACGCGGTCCTGGCCGTCGTGCTCGCGGAGCATGACGGCGACGGTTTCCTTGCGGCTCGTGGGCAGGTTCTTGCCGACGTAGTCGGGACGGATGGGCAGCTCGCGGTGGCCTCGGTCGACCAGCACGGCCAGCCGGATCACGCGCGGGCGGCCCAGGTCCATGAGCGCGTCCATGGCCGCCCGGATCGTCCGGCCGGTGAACAGGACGTCGTCCACGAGGACGACCGTCAGGTTCTTGAGCGGGAAGGGGATCTCGGTGCTCCGGACCTGGGGCTGCTCCGCGCGGCTGCCGAGATCGTCACGGTAGAGCGTGATGTCGAGCGCGCCCACCGCGGGGCGCCGGCCCTCGATCCCGGCGATCTTCTCGGCGATGCGCCCGGCGAGCGTCTCGCCGCGCGTCTTGATGCCGACCAGCGCCAGGTCGGCGCCGCCCGCCTGCTCGACGATCTCATGCGCGATGCGCGTCAGCGCCCGGTCGAGCCCCGCCTGGTCCAGCACTTCCGCCTTCTGCTTCGGCCCGGTCACGGCGCCGCCTCTCCCTCTCCCCACTGGGGAGAGGGCCGCAGTTCGAGCTGAGACGTTTGCGGCGAGGCGAGGGCTGAGAGGGTGAAGGGGCTCGCCACCGGGCAAAAAAAACGCCCCGAACTCAGTTCGGGGCCGCACAACCTAGTTTCCCGGTGCTTCATGACTGCTCCTTGCGGGCCTCTCAGGGTCCGCTTAAAGGAGTGAATCAAGGTACTGCGCTACTCTACCCCCGGGGTCTGCGCGCTGTCAAGGGTTGACCTTGATGTTGCGCATCGCGATGTTGTTGTCGAAGGGAACGAGGTCGGCGTACGGCACGCCAGGGTCCGCCGCGAGGAGCTCGGTCACCGCCCGGTCCTGCGCGCACTCGACGATCGCGAGCAGGGAGACCTTCTTGTCGGCCGTGCCCGGGGTCCACGTGAAGGGCCCTGCCGTCACGGCGCTGCCCGCGGGGACGTTGTTCGGCTGCGTCGGCGGCGGCGGGATCTCGGTCCAGGCCGAGGACCAGAGCCGCTTCGGGCCGGTCGCGGCGCGGAAGACGCGCACGGTGATCGGTCCCGACGCGACGGCGCCGCGGTTCTTGACCTGCACATACACGTGGGCCTTCAGACCCTTCACAGCTCCTTCGTCGTCCGCCGGGCTGGTCGGGGCTCCCACAGCGTATGGCGCGCGCTTGACCCAGATGTCCTTGGTGTTGGTGAAGTCGTCCAGCCACAGGGTGTTCTGGAAGTTGTCGTCGTTCCTGTCGACCGCGCCATAGCCGCCGCCCCGCCCGTCGTCGATGAAGACGTCTACGGCCTTCGCGACGTAACCGGGCACCTTGCGCCTGAGGAAGGTGTCGAAGATGACCTTGAGGTGTAGCCCGTTAGCGTAGCGCCACGGGGCGAGCCCCGTGTCCGCGGCCTCGATCTCCTGCGCGATGTCCCTGATCGGTGCGCCGAGGGCGAGGATCTTCCCGTGCCCCATGACGTGGAGGCGGATGGCGAGGTTTTTCGCCTCCCGCTTCACGGTTGAGGCGGCCGCATCGCCCCCGAGCTTGCGGTACAGCTCGAAGACCGCGGAGGACCACAGCTCGGCCAGGTCGTAGCCGGTCTTGGAGGTCCAGTCACCCGCGTTCGTGGGCGCAGTCAGGTCGTAGCGGCGGGCGCGGCCCGGATAGTTGACCGGGTTCCAGTTCCACGAAAACATGATCCCGCGCGTGGGCGGGGTCACCGGCTTGTGCTTGTCGTCGAAGTACACCGCGGCCAGAAAGTCGGAGAACCCCTCGGCTTCTCCCCCGTTGAGATTGGAGCCGCAGTTGAGCCAGTCCTGGAGGGCGTGACCGTATTCGTGGACGATGACCATGGCGTCCGCGGCGTCCGGGATCCCGCCCGGCCCGAAGACGATCCCGGTGCCAGTGCCCTGGGACGCGTCCCCGCCGCCCTGTCCCTGTGGGTCCACCGGGAGCGAGTGCGCGGGCACTTCCGTCAGCTCGAGATCCGTCCGGAGAAATTGCTGGACGGCATCGATGTGGTAGTAGGCCATCACGTCGAGGAAGTTCGGGTCGGTGGCGCTGAAGACGAAGCTGCCCGACCTGCTGGTGGGCTCCCCGAGGTGGGGTTCGGTCGGATCTTCCATGTGCACCCATGCTCCGTCCAGGTGCAGCTCGCCGGCGGGATCTGCCGGATCCAGCCGCTTGAGCTTTACGGAAGAGCGCAGGGCGTTGAGAGCCTGGGCAGATGTGCCGTCGAACAGCGTCAGGTCGCCGCTCGCGACAATCGGGTTCGGGTTGAAGACCTTGCCGTGGGGGGCAGCGTACGAGAAGAGATCACGAATCTCGATCAGCGCGCCGGAGATCGCGTCGATCAGGAGCAGCCACGCGCCGAGCGGGCGCTTCGTGCGCAGCGTCACCTGCCAGACGAGGTAGTGACGGCCGGCCACAGGTGCTGCGCCCTTGCGTCGAGCCCGCCCCAGGTGCTGGTGGACCGAGCGGAGGAGCTGCTCCCGTGCCCGATTGCGGCGTTGCAAGCCAGGGGGGATCGGGTGATCCACCGGCTCGTAGAGAAGGACGGCAAGCCGGGGCGGCCCGATCTCCCGATGCCGGAAGGAGTTCGACAGTCGGGCGACCAGGGCTCTCGCGGCGACCGGCTCCACCTTGGGGACGGTAGGGAGGTTCGGAGGGATGTCGTAGTGGTACTGGTTGTAGAGCGAGTGAAGCCGGCTGTCGCCGTGGAAGTTGACCACGACCTCGCTGGCCAGGACGGGCACGCCCTTGAACTCCTGGTGGAAGCGCGCGGAGCGGCCTCCTCCGACTCCGAGCACGGGCCCATCCACGATGTCCCCGAGCGTCGGCGACCAGCCGAGAATACCGGCGGCCTGCCTCAGCACCTCGCGCGCCAGCTCGTGCGGCGCGAAGGGTCCCGCGACCAGTGGAGGGGCCAGCGGGTTGAACCAGCTGCGGAGCATCTTGGATCGCGGGTCGATCGCCACCCGCCCCTCGACCGAAACCGGGCCGGTGATCCGAAGCCTGTCCCCCTCCACGCCGTGTCGCCCCGGGCCCCGGAGGTCTGACCGTTACCGCTTGGACTTCTTCTTGCCCTTGGCTTTCGGCTTCTTCGTGGTCTTTTTCTTGGCCGTTTTCTTGGCAGTCCCCGTCGCCAGGGCCGACAGCGGGAAGCCGGTCGAAAACTGTCCCGGCAGCGCGCTGATGGCGTAGGTGTAGGGGCCGCTGGCGAAGCTTACGTTGGTGTGACAGAGCACCACGGTGACGACCTGAAATCCGTTGTCCGTGACGAATGGCGGCGCGAACGGAGCCAGCGTCAGGTCTGAGTCGAACACGAGCCCAAGCCCGGGACGCCACGTGAACGTGAAAGCGAACCACTGCTCCGAAGCATCGCTGCCGAAAGTGGCAATAAGATCTGCGATGACGGGATCAGTGGCCGGAAGCGCGGTCATGGGTATCGGCGTTGACGACCCGTGTTTCTTCAGGACTAGCGTAGGCGTCTGCCCGGTCTTGACCTTGATCCCCAGCTTGAGGAGGACGGGCGTGCTGGTCGTCGCCCCGGAAAACGTCGCCTTTCTCTTCGACGTAAGGGTACTGCCCGAGTGGCTGGGAATGGACCTCTGTTCCAGTTTGAGGTTCGGTACTCCGCCCTGACCTCCTGACCCCATGGCTGCCTCCTTCTTTTCTCTCGGTAGTACGTAGGACTGGACTGTCGCCGGGACGCTAACACGGCGGGTCGGCGGTGCGCAAGGCGCGCTTTCGCCGGCGCGGCGCGCCTCAGCCACCTCCCCTGCCGGCCGCCTCGGCGCGCGCGAGCCAGGTCAGCATGCTGAGAGCCCGGAGTTCCTCGACGGCGTAGCCAAGCTCGGCGCGCGCGTCGTCGGGTCGGGCGGCCTGTTGGTACAGCGCGCCTAGACCGAGCCGGCACCTCGCCTCGAGCGGCCGCATCCCCATCTCCTGCGCCATCTTGAGGGCCTCGCGGTACGCAGCCTCGGCCTCGTCGAGCAAGGGGGGTGTCTGGGCCGCGGCGACCTCTCCCAGCAGGCGGAGGGCCCAGCCCGTCACCACTCGCCCCTTGACCGCCTTGCTGATCTCGACTCCGCGCTCGGCCAGCGGGAGCGCATCGGCGGCTCGCCCCACCAGGAGGTAGGCCTCGGCCCGGCCGGCCGCCCGCAGCAAGTGGCCGAAGGGGTCACCGATGGCGATCGCCTGCTCGATGGCCTCCTTGAGCAGATCGAGCGCGGCGTCTGCCCGGCCCGCGAGGCAGTAGGCCGACCCGAGGGGCGAAGCTGCCAAGGCGAAGGCGCTGGGGACGTCGCCCGTGCGACACGTTCGCACCGCGCGCTCGAGGTGGGTGATGGCCTCCTGGAATTCACCGCGCCTCAGATGGACGGTGCCGAGCCCGTGACAGGCGAAGACTAGGGTGTAGGGGTGGTCGACGGTCTCGGCGATCCGGATAGCCTCACGGCCGACCTCGGCGGCCTCGGGGAAGTTTCCCAGCTCGGCCAGCGACCAGGCAAGCACCGTGCGCGAGTAGACCGCCGGCAAAAGCGCCAGCCCGAAGCGCTCGCGGGCGAGGTCGCCCTGGAGCAGCGCGATGTTGCGTCGGACGAGCTCGATCGCGGCCGGGAACTCGCCCATGCCGTAGCGCACCACGCCGAGGAAATTGTTGGCGAGCGTCATCACGGTCGTGTCGTGAAGCTCCGACCCGATGGCGACAGCGCGCTCGCCATACTCGACAGCGCGCTCGAGGTCGAACATGACGGTGAAGTAGTTCGCGAGAAGGGAGGAGATGAGGCCGAGCCGGCGCCGGTCTCCGAGGGCTTGGGCGAGCCGTTCAGCCTCCGTCATGTAGTCGAGCATCCGGCCAAAGTCGCCGAGGGGGCTCAGCGAGGTACGCATGTCGAGCCGCAGGTCAATGCCCTGGCCGATCGTCTCGGGAGTCTCAGGCAGGTGCTGGAGGGCCTGGAGCGCCTGCTCGTAGTACCGGACGGCCGTGCGGTGGGCGGAGCGCGCGAAGGCCCGCGTGCCGGCCTCACGGGAATAGGTAACAGCCTTGTCCCAGACGCCGCCGCGAAGGGTATGATGCGCCAGTCGCTCGATGCGCTCCACGATGAGATCGTCTGCCCGGAGCTCGAGGGCGTCGACCAGGCGCGCGTCGAGGGCGCGGCGGCGGTCCTGGAGCAAGGTGCCGAAGGCCACGTCGAGCGTCAGCGCGTGCTTGAACGTGTACTCGAAGACCGGGAAGAGGCGGGTCTCGTACAGGAACTCGGCGGCCTGGAGGCCGTGAACGCTCCGGCGGAGGTCGTCGTCCGAGACGTCGGCGATGGCCTCGAGCAGCGGGAGCGGCACGTCCTTGCCGATGACGGCTGCGCATTGTAGGACCCGTTTGTCTTCGGGCGGGAGCCGATCGATGCGGGCGGCGAGCAGGGCATGGACGGTCGCCGGCACCTCGACCGTGTCGGCTCTGCGTCCCAGATGGTACGCGCCGCGCCCGCCGAACAGCGCGCCGGTCTCGACCAGGTGACGGACGCTCTCTTCCAGAAAGAAGGGATTGCCCTCCGTGCGCTCGATGAGCTGCGCGCGGAGCTTCGCCACGCCCGCGCCGTCACCCAGGAGACCCCGCAGGAGCTCCTCGGCCATCCCGTTCGGCAGAGGGTGGACGGCAATCTGGGCGTAGTAGCTCTTCCGGCTCCAGCCCTGCTTGTACTCCGGCCGGTACGTGACGAGGAGCAGGATGCGCGCGGCGGGCAGGCTGTCGACGAGCGCGTCGAGGACGGCCTGCGCCTCCGGATCGATCCAGTGGAGGTCCTCGATCACCAGGCACAGCGGCCGGCGCTGGCTCTCGCGGATGAGCAGCCGCCGGATGGCGTCGAGCGTGCGCTGCCGGCGTTGCCTCGGGTCGAGCCCTTCCCACGCGAGGTCCTCGACGGGCAGATCGAGGAGCGTCAGCAGGGCGGGGAGGGCGCCTAGGAGCGACGGGTCGAGGTCGAGCAGCGCGGCCGTCACCTTGTCGCGGATGGCGCGGGTGTCGTCCCATTCTTGGAGATCGAAGTAGCCACGCAGCAGCGAGATCATCGGCAGGTAGGCCGCGCTCGTGTCGAAGGAGGTCGCGAACGCCTCGAGGACCCGCCACTCCGCCGGCAGGTGAACCGTCGCGAACTCGCGGACGAGGCGCGACTTGCCGACTCCCGGCTCGCCGACGAGGGCCACGACGCGGCCGTGTCCGCCACGTGCCTGTTCCATCGCCGCCGAGAGATCGCCCAGCTCCGCGTCCCGCCCGACGAAGCGGCTCAGCCCTCGGGCGGCCGCCAGCTGGAGCCTGGAGCGGATCGGTCCGGGTCCGCTGAGCTCGTAGATCGTTACCGGCGCGGCCAGTCCCTTGACCGGGACCGGGCCGAGGGACTTCACGGAGATGTATCCCTCGACGAGCCGCAGCGTGTGCTCGGTGAGGAAGATCTGGCCCGGCGTGGCTAGCTGCTCCATGCGCCCCGCCAGGTGCGTCGTCTGGCCGACGGCGGTGTAGTCCATCCGCAGGTCGCTGCCCACCGATCGCACCACGACCTCCCCGGAGTTGAGACCTACGCGGATCTGCACGGAGAGCCCGTGCCTCTGGCGCAGCTCCTCGCTCAGCGAGGCGATGCTGTCCTGCATGCGAAGGGCCGCGTAGCAGGCCCTGACGGCGTGATCCTCGTGGGCGAGCGGCGCGCCGAAGAGTGCCATGATGCCGTCGCCCATCACCTGGTTCACGGTGCCTTCGTAGCGGTGGACCGCCTCCATCATCCGCTCGAGCACCGGGTCGAGGAGCCGCCGGGCGTCTTCCGGGTCGCGGTCCGCGAGAATTTCGAGCGAGCCGCGAAGGTCCGCGAAGAGCACGGTCACCTGCTTCCGCTCGCCTTCGATCGCCTCCCGCCCACGGACGATCTTCTCGGCGAGGTAGCGCGGCGTGTACTCGTGGGGCACCGGGGCGGCTGGCGGGCTTCCGGCCTCCGCCAGGGGTGCGCCGCAATCCGCGCAGTAGGTGCTCGTCTGCGCGTTCAGGCTGCGGCAGGTGGGGCACGTCCGGCCAAGCGGGGCGGCGCATTCCCCGCAGAACCGCGCGCCGGCGGGTGAGTCATGCCGACACCGGGGGCACTGCATGGCAGCCTGAACGCTACTCCCCGCGCTGTAAGCGAGTCAAGCGCCGAGCGCGACGGCGCCGGCAGCTGCTAAGCGGTGGATCTCGTCCTCGGCATAGCCGAGCTCGCGCAGGACCTCGGCGGTGTGCTGGCCGAGGAGCGGGGCTGGGCGGCGGATCGAGGCGGGAGTCAGCGACGCGCGGGCGGGGAAGCCCAGCGCGTGCACCGGACCCAGCCCCGGCTGGTCCATCTCCGTGACCAGCCCCAGGTGCCGAACTTGAGGATCCTCGAAGACCTCGTGGAACTCGTAGACGGGCCCCGCGGCGATCGAGGCCGCCTCGAAGCGCTCGACCCACTCCGCCGTCGGCGCCTTGCCGAGCCGGGAGTCCACGTACGCCTGGAACTCGTCGTAGCGCGCGATGCGGTCCGCATTGGTGGCGAAGCGCGGGTCGGTCTCGAGCTCGGGCTCGCCGAGCGCGCCGCAGAAGCGCCCCCACTGATTCGTGTTCATGATCACGATGTTGATGTAGCCGTCCTGCGTCTTGTACGCCCCGCCCGGGGCAATCGCCGGGTTGCGGTTGCCCTGGCGCGTGGGCCGGACGCCCGTGTCGAAGTAGATGGCGGTGGGATCGGGCAGTAGCGACAGGCTGGAGGCCAACAGGTTCACGTCGAGGTGCTGGCCGCGGCCTTTGCTGAAGCGGTGGACGAGCGCGGCGCAGACGCTGCCGAAGGCCACGAGGGCCGCCGAGAGATCCGACGTGGAGCCGGCCACCCGCGTCGGCGGATCGCCGGGGTGGCCGGTGAGCGCCATGAGGCCGCTCATGCCCTGGGCGAGGGTGTTGTAGCCGGGGCGCTTCGCATGCGGTCCCGTCTGGCCGAAGCCCGTGATGGAGACGTACACGACGGCCGGGTTCACGGCGCTTACCGCCTCGTAGCCCACGCCGAGCTTGGCGGCCACTCCGGGCAGGAAGTTCTCCACCAGAACGTAGGCCCCGAGCGCCTCCTCGAAGGCGACCTTGCTCCCCTCGGGGTTCTGGAGGTCGAGCGCAATGCCCCGCTTGTTCCGGTTGATGGCGCCGAAGGACGCGCTCATCCCATTCCGTCCACGGAGCACGCGCAGATCGTCGCCCGCCGGGGGGCGCTCGACCTTGATCACGTCGGCGCCGAGGTCGCCCAGGAGCGTGGCGCAGTACGGTCCCGCGATCACGCGCGAAAGATCGAGGACGCGGATGCCGTCGAGCATGGTCATGAGGAGATGGGGATCTCGAGTGCCCGGAGCGCGTCCATCTCGGCTTCTCAGTCTGGCATGATCATGCGCCGCCGCGCCAGAACTCCCGGCAGGTGCGCTCGTGCTCGAGGGACAGCCGTCCGGCCTTGACGACGAGGCGGCAGGGCGCCATGGTCGTTACGACCTCGGCCACGCGCTCCGTCTCCCAGAGCACGAGGTCCGCCCGGGCGCCCACGCTGAGGCCGTAGTCGGGCAGCCGGAGGATCCGCGCGGGGTGCTCGGTCAGCATGGCCAGGATGTCGGCGACGTCGCGCTCGGTGCCCATGTGGGCGGCCGCCGTCATCAGGAAGCCCATGAGGGCCAGGTCGCCCGTGCCCATCGGGGTGAAGGCGTTCAGGATGTTGTTGGTCGCCACCGCTACGGACACGCCCGCCGCCAGGAGCCGCTTGGCCGGCGCCACGCCGCGTCTGACGTTCCTGACATCCTTCCGCCCCATGAGGTAGAGATCCGTGGCAGGCAGGACGATGATGCCGATACCCGCGTCCTTGAGGATCGCGGCGGCCCGGTCGAGCTCGTCCGGCGGGAGCGCCGCGAGCTCGCTCGCGTGCCCGACGGCGACGCGCCCCTGCCAGCCGAAGCGTACGGTCTGCTCGGCGACGTAGAGGACGTCCATGTGCTCCGGCTCGTCGAAGAAGTCGATGTGGAAGTCCACGTCCACGTCGAACTCGCGCGCGAGGCGGAAGACGATGTCGATCTGGGCGTGGGCGTCCGAGTCGTTGTACGGGCAGCCGCCGATCAGATCGGCGCCGGTCCGCAGCGCCCGCTCGAGCAGGCCTTCCGTTCCGGGCGAGCGGAGGATGCCCTCCTGCGCGAAGGCGCAGAGCTGGAGGTCGATGGCCGGCGCGTACTCGCGCTTGAGCTTGGTGAGCGCCTCGAGGCCCTTGAGCCCCACGATGGGGTCGATTTCGACGTGGCTGCGCATGGCCGTGGTGCCGGCGCGCACGGCCTGGTCGAGGACCCGCCGGGCCCGGGCGCCGATGTCCTCGACCGTGAAGCCTCGCTTGGCCTCGGCGGTCACCCGGAGCGCCTCGGCCACCGTGCCCTCGATCGAGGGCGCGAGCGAAGAGAGGAGCGCCTTGTCGAGATGGATGTGAGCGTCCACGAGCCCCGGCGTGACGACCCGGCCGCCGCAGTCCACGGCGCGGTGGGCCGGATGGCCCGTCAGCGAGCCGATCTCGGCGATCTTGCCGTCGAGCGTGCCGAGATCCACGAGCCGCCCGTCGGGCAGGCGACAGCCCTGCAGCAGGAGATCGAAGGACGGGATCATTTATCGTTTGCGCACGCTGGCTATCGTCGGGCCATGCGGGCCTCGAGCGCGCGGCACCCGAGGCGGATGCCGCAGAGGGTGTCGGCGCCCGAGGTCGCCCCCACCGAGAGGAGCCGTCCGGCCGCGTCCTCTGCCAGGTCATCGGAGAGGGCCGTCAGGAGGGCGAGGACGGGCTCGGCGAATCGCCCGTCGAGGGCCTCGAGGAGAAAGTCCCGCGCCAAGTCGGTAGTCCGGGTCCGGGCCGCCTCGGCGAGCCGGTCGCGCGCTCCCGCGTGGCTCCCGAGCCAGCCGGGCGCCAGACGATGGACCGCGGCCAGCGCGCCGAGCACGCAGTCGTCTCCCGCGGGCGTGAGGCCCTCGCCGAAGCCGATGAGCGCGCAGGCGGCGTCTGCGAATCCGCGGGCGTCGCCTGCGGCGATGCCGCGGGCGATCGCCTGTCGCGTCCGCGCACCGGCCGGGGAGCGCAGGGCCTGCGCGCCCGCCCGCTCGGGCAGGGCATCCGCGGCGAAGCCGAGCGGGCCGTCCGGCATCTCGAGCGCCACGCGCTCGGCGTCCTGCCAATCGAAGTTCCAGCTCCCGATCGGCATCCCGGGCGCCACGCTTCCCCGGGTTGGTAGGCGCTCGAGGGCGACGGCGAACGGCGCCGCGAGCGGTCCCGGGCCGTGGAGAGTCAGCAGGCGGCCGTCACGCCAGAGGACGTTGACCGCGCGCTCGAAGACTGAGTGGACGCGGCCCGTCTTGTCCGGATCGCGCGCGAGCCGCTCCAGCGAGGCGCTTCCCAGCCGCATCACGCGCAGGGGATCGAGGACGACGGGCCGCTGAGGCGGGGCAGGCATGGCTCTCGGCATCATAGTCGCCATCGGCCGGGCCTTCAAGGCGCGCCCGCGTCGGCGTGGCGGCCGAGGTACGCGTCGACCACAGCCGGATTGTTTCGCACCTCTTGAGCGGGGCCCTCGAGCGTGATGCGCCCGCGATCGAGGACATAGGCGCGGTCGGCCAGTGCAAGGGCCTGTGCGGCCATCTGCTCGACCAGCAAAACCGTCACGCCTTGGGTTCTCAATCGCTCGATCGCGGCGAAGATCTCCCGCACGAGGATGGGCGCCACGCCCAATGACGGCTCGTCGAGCAGCAGCACGCGGGGTCTCGCCATGAGCCCGCGCGCCACCGCCAGCATCTGCTGCTGGCCCCGCTACGGCTTGGGCGGGCCGATGCCGTAGGTCTTGAGCTTGCGGTAGAGGTGGCTGCGCTCGATGCCGAGCTTCTCGGCCGTGCGGGTCATGTTCCACTCGAGCGCGCGCAGCTCGCCGAGGATGTAGGCGCGCTCGAAGGCGTCGCGGGCATCTTTGAGCTTTCGGTCGCGCTGCGGGTCGCCGCCGGCCTCCGCCTCCTCTCGGGTGCGGAGCGGCGGCGGCAGGTTCTCGGGACCGATGACGTCGCGGGGGGTCATGATGACCAGCCGCTCGACCATGTTCCGGAGCTCGCGCACGTTGCCCGGCCAGTCGTAGGTGAGGAAGTAGGCGAGCGCCTCGGCGGCGATCGTCTTCGGGCGCCGCCCGTTCTCGGCCGAGAAGAGCGCGATGAAGTGTTCCACCAGCGCCGGGATATCTTCTTTGCGTTTGCGGAGAGCGGGGACCTCGATCGGGATGACGTTGAGCCGATAGAAGAGGTCTTCGCGGAAGCGCCCGGTGCCGATCTGCTCCTGGAGGTTCTGGTTCGAGGCGGTGATGACGCGGACGTCCACGCGGATCGTCTCCTTGCCGCCGACCCGCTCGAACGCCTGCTCCTCCAGGACGCGCAGCACCTTGGCCTGGGTCTTGAGGCTCATGTCCCCGATCTCGTCGAGGAAGAGCGTGCCCCCGTCCGCCAGCTCGAACTTGCCCCGGCGGCGCGCGACGGCGCCGGTGAAGGCGCCCCGTTCGTGGCCGAAGAGCTCGGACTCGATCAGCTCCTCCGGCACGGCGGCGCAGTTGACCTCGACGAAAGTTCCCTCGGCGCGGGTAGAGCGGGCGTGGATGGCGCGCGCGACCAGCTCCTTGCCCGAGCCACTCTCGCCGTGGATGAGGACGCGCCCCGTCGTCGGCGCAGCGACCGCGATCTGCTGGCGCAGCTCCTCGATCACGGCGCACTTGCCGACGATCTCCTGGCCGCGCTCCACGCGCTCCCGCAGTTGGCGATGCTGCTGCGCCAGGCGGGCATGCTCGAGCGTGCGCTCCACGACGAGGAGCGTCTTCTCGAGAGAGAGCGGTTTCTCGACGAAGTCGTACGCGCCGAGCTTGGTCGCCTTGACGGCGGTTTCGATGGTGCCGTGGCCCGAGATCATCACCACGGCCGTCTCCGGCCGCCGCTGCTTGATCTCGGCCAGCGCCTCGAGGCCGTCCATGCCGGGCATCCAGATGTCGAGGAAGACCAGATCCGGCGTGTCGTCGGCGAGGCGCGCCAGCGCCTCCTCGGCCGAGCCCACGGCCGTGACGCGATAACCTTCGTCTTCGAGCACCCCTCGAAGAGACGTCTGGATGGCGCGCTCATCATCCACGATCAGGATGTGCTCTGCCGGCACTAGCCGACCCTCGCTGTCGCTTCGGGCTCGGCCGGTGCGACCGCCAGGCGGCCAACGGGCAGCTCCACTACGAAGCGCGTGCCCTGCGGCACGGCGTCCTCGACCCAGATGGTGCCGCCGTGGTCGGTGACGATCTGGTGCACGATGGGCAGGCCCAGGCCCGTGCCGCCGGCCTTGGTCGAGAAATACGGCAGGAAGAGCCGCTCCTTGTCCTCGGCCGGGATACCGGGGCCGTCATCGGCGACGACGACGCGCGCGCGCCGGCTCTCCGGCAGCCAGATGGTCTCGACCGTGACGGAGCCTGCGCCGCCCACCGCCTCGACCGCGTTGTCCACGAGGTTCAGCACCGCGCGCTTGATCTGGTCCGGGTCGACCTCGACGGGCGCCATGTCGGGCGAGAACGACGACTTGATGGCGAGCCCGGGATGGGACTCGCGGTAGAGGACGACCACGCCCTCGAGCAGGCGCCCGAGATCCGTGGCGCGGGGCTGGAGCGCCGGCATCCGCGCGAAGCGCGAGAACTCGTCTACCAGCTGCTTGAGCCCCTCGACCTCTTGCACGATGGTAGCCGTGGCTTCTTCGAGCAGCTGCTTCTCCTCCGGGCTCCGGTTGGTGGACAGCCGGCGCCGGAGGCGCTGGGCCGAGAGCTGGATCGGCGTCAGCGGGTTCTTGATCTCGTGCGCGATGCGCTGCGCGACTTCGCGCCAGGCCGCCAAGCGCTGGGCCTTGAGGAGCTCCGTCAGATCGTCGAAGACGAGCACCATGCCCAGGTAGGCGCCCTCGGGCCCCTTGAGGGCCGTCGCCGAGGCGAGCAGCGTGACCGCGTGGCCTTCACGGCGCAGGTGCACTTCCCGCTCGAGCGCGCCCTCGCGCAGGCGGTTCATGCGCTGGATCAGCGCCGCGAGCTCGGAGTGCATCGGCGGCCGCAGCACCGCCGAAGCGGGCTGGTCTTGGGCCGATGCGGCCGGCACGCCCAGCATGCGCTCGGCAGCGCCGTTGATGGTGGTGATGCGCCCGGCCGGGTCGAGCGAGAGCACGCCCGTTGCGACGGCCTCGAGGACGGTCTCGGTATAGCGGCGCCGCTGCTCCACCTCCTCGTGCTTGGCCTGGAGGTCACCGTAGGTGTGCTCGAGCTTGGTCTGCGAGGAGGCGAGGTCGCTCGTCATCCGGTTGAATGAGTCGACGAGGGCGCCGATCTCGTCGTCGGCGCGGACCAGGACCTTGTAGTTCAGGTTGCCCGCGGCGACCGCCCGCGTGCCCTCCGCGAGCATCTGGACGGGCTCGGTGATGCCGCGCGCGAGGTAGAGGCCGAACCACGTCGCCGAGAAGACGATGACGAGCGTCATCAGGAGGAAGAGCAGAATGTAGATGCCCTTGAGCGGCTGCTTGAGCAGCCGAAGCTGTTTGTACTCCTGGAAGGACTGGCTGATGCCCCGCAGACGGGACTCGAGCCGCTGCGTCACGTAGCTGCCGACGACGAGCGCGCCCATGACTCCGCGATCGCCGCTCTTGATGGGCACGATGGCCTGGATCATGTCGCCGTGGTCGAGCTCGTGAACCGTCGTCACTTCCTGGCCGGCGAGCCCCTGTCTCACCTGCTCCTTGTTCACAGATTTTGTCGGCACGGCGGGGCCGATCGTCGCGTCCCTGGCGTGCACGATCAGCTGGCCGCCGCGGTTGAAGACCGTGATGGCGGCGAGCCCGAGGCGCTCCTGCTGGCCGCGGAGGTACGTCTGCAGCACCGGGTGCTGGTTCGGGACCATGAAGCCCTCGCGTGCGAGCACGTCGGCCATGTAGCGCGCGTGGCGCAGGGCCATGGCCTCCTGGCCCTGGTAGTACGTCTGCGCGACCTCCAGGGCCTGGTCGAGCGGCCGCTCCACCTGCGGCTTGAACCAGCCCTCGATGGACGTGTTGATGAAGTTGGACGCGATGATGAAGATGAGGATGGCCGGCGTCAGCGCCAGCGACAGGAATGCGAGGACAAGCTTGGTCTTGAACCGCGCGCCCAGGACTTTTTGCCGGCGCTCGAACGCGAGCTTGACGAGGTTGCGGAAGAGCAGGACCACCAGCAGCAGGAAGACGATCAGGTTCAGGTTGAAGAGCGCGAACACGGCCAGGTTGGAGGCGAGGGGGACCTGGGGTGAATGGATCCAGACCTTGAACCCCCACCACGCCAGGGCCAAGAGCGCGAGCCCGCCGGAGACGATGAGCAGGTTGCGCCGGTAGTGGCCCCGCTCCACGGCCGGCGTGTCGGTCAGCGGGCTCACTGGCGCCTCGTGGGCGTGAGCAGGGGCGACTGGACCCAGTCCGACTCGGCAGCCTCGCCGCTCCAGCGGGCGATCCACGAGTTGACGCCGTTGAGCGAGACATCGGCGCGGACCCGGATGAAATAAAGTTCCAGGGGATCGAGCGCGGCGTCCGGGGCGAGCTTGCCGGCGCGGAGCTCGGAAACGACGCGCTGGGCCTCGCGGAACTGCTTGGTCATGAAGGGCTCGCGCTCCTCGCCGCCGAGCGACACGACCTTGTACTGCTTGGTCGCTGGGTTGTACGTCACCTGACGCTCGATCGTGCGCGATTGCAGGAGCCGGTTGCGGAAGCGCTGCTGCCAAAGCTCCACGAGGAAGCGCACGTGGACGGGCACGCCGCTGTGGAGGCTCTCGGTGAGCGTGGACGGCACGGCGCCCAGGAGCACGCCCTGGACGGTGACGTCGAAATCGTTGAGGAAGATGGAGAGGTTGCTGATGCGGAACTCACTCTCGGCCGGGGCGGCCGGGGCCGGGAGGCAGACCAGGAGCAGGGCGACCAGAACGATCACCCAGGGGCTAGCCTTGTGGCTCACGACTGGAGGTCTGTCCACGGACACGTCATTATAGCGTCCCCAGGGCGCCGATAAGGGGCCATCTGCGTCATTTAGCAAATAGTCTTGGGGGGCGCCCTCGGCCGCAGGCTCGTGGCCGTTCGAGCTGAGGGGCGGCGCCCCGAGGCGAGGGCTGAGTTGATGGTTCGTACGCCTCGCCTGCGTATCTTCTCAGCCCTCGTCTCGCGTCGGCCACTGGCCGCCGCTCATCTCGATCCGCGGGGCGCCCCCTCGCATCTGGGCCCTTCTCGGCGCCCTGGGGCGTTTGAGGTTCTTGAGCGGCTGGGGGTTCCGGGAAACCCCAGGCTGCCTGGAGCGGGGGTCTACTGGGTGACTGATATTCCCGCAGGTGGCTCAAAAGGGTCCAGATGCGAGGCGGCGCCCGCCGGCCGCACGCGAGGCGTACTCCTGTACGTTGAGCGTGCGGCCAAGGGCGCCAACGAAGCAGATGGGCCCTTTTCAGCCGCCTGCCGCTAGAGGGCGGCGATGCCGGGGTGGGACGAGAAGCCGTTGCCCGGCATGAGCCGCTCCAGGCGGCCTGCGAGGGTACCCGCGGCTTGCGTCTGCGGCCGGGCGACCCGCTGGCGCCGCTCGGCGGCGAGGGCGTCCACCATGGCGGCGACCAGCTCGTGGTTGAGCGCGTGGCCGGCGTTCCTGGCCGTGATATGACCCGTGAACGGGCGGCCCAGGAGCCAGAGGTCGCCCACCAGGTCGAGCATCTTGTGGCGGACGAACTCGTCATCGAAGCGGAGGCTGTCGTTGAGCACCGAGCGCCTGCCGACCACGACGGCATTGTCGAGGGAGCCGCCGCGTGCCAGCCCGTTCTTCCGCATGGCCGCCACGTCCTTCAGGAAGCCGTAGGTCCGGGCCGGGGCCAGCTCGTCCACGAACACGCTCTCGCTCACCTCAAGGGAGACGACCTGGCAGCCCACGACGGGATGCGGGTTGTCGAGCGTGTAGGTGATGCGGAAGACGTCCGAAGGGGCGATCTCTATCCAGCGGTTGCCGTCCCCGACGCGCACGGGCTCGCGGACGCCGACCGCACGGCGCGGGACCGGCAGCGTGACGGCGCCCGCAGAGTAGAGCAGGTCCACGAAGGGCTTGGCGCTGCCGTCGAGGGCGGGGACCTCCTCGGCGCTGACGTCGGCCACGAAGTTGTCGATGCCGAGCGCAGCGGCGGCGGCCATCAAATGCTCGATGGTGCGCACCCGCACGCCGAAGGCGCCGAGCGTGGTTGCCGCACGGCCGTCCACGACATGCTCGATGTCGGCCGGGACCAGGGTCCCATCGGCCGCGCGGAAGAGAATGCCGGTGTCGGCGGCGGCGGGTGACAGCGTGAGCTTGACCGGCTCACCAGAATGTAGCCCAATGCCATCCACTGAGACCTGCCGCCTGATGGTCCGCTGATAGCCCATACCGGGGCGCGTATAGAGCAAGTGGGGTGCCATCCCGGCCTTCCTTACCTAACTATTGGTTTTATATGACTGGTCTTCCACGGCACTGGCCAGCGAGTTCATGCTCCGATGACTGTAGGGCACGCCACCCGCGCCCGCTTGTCTCATTTAGGTTACGCATCCGGGCCACCGCCGCTCAGGACTGAGACACGCGCTTCAAACCCGTCCCCAACTGCGAGCACCGCGGCACCGTCTTTGCCGATCCCGCGCACCGTTTCCCGCGGGATGTGGCGCGCCGGGTCGAGGTCTTCCCCGTGGAGGCGGCAGTGCAGGCGCAGCGGCTCGCCGCCTGGGCTGGCAGCTTCGAGCGCGAAGATCGTGAACTCGACCCGCCGTGGGACGAAGCCCTCGACGTCCACTACGTACAGGCACTCGTTGAGCCAATTCACGAGGAGAGTCTCGGGTGCTGAGCCGTGGGCGCGGACCTCGCGCGCGTCACGCTCTTCGACCGAGGCCGGATCCGCCAGGAGGGCGAACACGCCGAGGGCGACCTGCGCAAAAACTTCCGGCAACGTCGCGCCGAGGCCGACCACGCCCCTGCCTCCGTTGGCCTCGACATGGGTGAAGGCCGGGGCGAAGGCCGGGGTGAGGGCCGGGCTCAGGAGCCGCCTCCGCCGAGATCACCGTAGCGAGCCTGTAGGATGGCCAGCCCCACGGGCCCCGCGGTCTCGGTCCGGAGGATGCGGGGGCCCAGGCCCCCGACCACCGCGCCTGCGGCGCGGAGAGCGTCGGCCTCAGCCCGCTCGAGCCCGCCCTCGGGTCCGACCACGACCGTGGCGCGGCTCACGGGCCGCGGCGGCAGCTGGGGGCCGAGGGGTTCTGGCGCGTCTTCCCAGAGGCAAACGAGCAACCCGTCGGTCTCGCGGGCCGCGATCCACGCGGCCAAGCTCTGGGGCGGCGTCACCTCCGCAATCAGCGCGCGGCCGCTTTGCTTGGCGGCTTCCTTGGCCGCTCGCTGCCAGCGGGAGAGGCGCGGGCCCGGCCGTCCCGACTCGACGCGCACCACGGTGCGCGCCGTCACGAGCGGTACCACGCGCGCGACGCCGAGCTCGGTCGCCATGCGGATGATGCCCTCCATCTTGTCGCCCTTGGGGATGCTCTGAGCCAGGGTCAGGTGCAGGGGGGATTCCGTTTGCAGCTCCGCACGCGCGAGCAAGGTACCGTAGGCGAGCCGGCCGCTCGCGCGCTCGAGCCGCACCGTCAGCACGTTGCCCATGCCGTCGAAGGCTTCGACGATGTCGCCCGGGCCCAGGCGCAGCACGCGCGTCAGGTGCCGCGTCTCCTCGGCGTCGAAGGTGACGCGCTCCCCCGCGATGCCCTCGGGGCGGATGAGAAAGCGGGTCACGCGGCGGCCGCTACCAGGAGCAGCGAGGACCAGCCCTCGATCACGAGCCGCCCGCGGAGCGCGAAGCCCGCCGGATCGAGCGCCGCGATCACGTCCTTGTCCTCGTGTTCGAGGATGCCGCCGAGGATCAGCGTGCCTCCCGGCGCCGCCAGCCTGCGATAGTGCGGGGCGAGCGCCAGATGGGTGTGGGCGAGGAGATTGGCGAGGACGAGCGGGAAGGGCGGGACGTCGCGGAGCGACTCGGGCCCAGCCATGAGGAGATCGATGCGCTCGGCGCAGTCGTTGCGCGCGGCGTTGACCCGCGCGGCCGCGATGGCGTCCGGATCCACGTCCAGAGCCACGACGAGTCCGGCGCCCAGCTTGACGGCGGCGACGGCGAGGATGCCCGTACCGGTGCCGATGTCGAGGACCCGCTCGGGCCGCGTGCCGGCGATGGCTTCGTCGAGGAGCGTGAGACACCCTTCGGTGCTGCCGTGGTGACCCGTGCCGAAGGCGCGCCCCGGCTCGATCACGACCGGGATTCGACCCCTCGCATCGGCCGCTTCCCACGGCGGCTTTACCCAGAGCCTCCTGCCGACGGCCATTGGCGGGAACGACTGCTGCCACGCGCCGGCCCAGGCTTCCTCGAGGAGCGGCGCGATCTCCACGTCGCCCGGCGCCGTCAGGAAGCCCAGGGTGCTGAGGCCGGCTGCGTACTCCCGCACCGAGGTCGCGAGGGCGGTGGACGAGGCGCTGTCGGGGAAGAAGGCGCGAAGCCTCGCCGCTGCGAGGAGGCTCTCCTCCTCCACCACGCCCAGGGCGCCCTGTTCCCAGAGGAAGTTGGTCAGGCCTTCGGAGGTTTCGGGCGAGGTCGGGACGGTGATCTGCCAGAAGGCCATCAACTGCCGAAGAGCTTCTTCATCCGATCGAGGAAAGAGGAGAGCAGCGGGCCCGAGGACGCCGTCGATGTCTCGCGGAGCTCTTCGAGGAGCTCCCGCTCCCGCTGCGAGAGCTTCTTCGGCACCTCGATGACCACCTCGTAGACCGCATGGCCGTGCCCCCGCCCCCTGAGGTGGGGCATCCCCTTACCCTTGAGCGTCAAGCGCTGGCCCGGCTGGGTGCCGGGCGGCACCGTCAGCCGCGCCTTGCCATCGAGCACGGGCACGTCGACCTCGTCTCCGAGGCAGGCCTGGGGATAGGTCAGTGGTAGCGCGCAGACGAGGTCGGCGCCCTGGCGCACGAAGATTTCGTGAGGCCGGATTTGGAGCAGCACGTAGAGGTCGCCGGGTGGGCCGCCGTTGAGACCACCTTCTCCCTCGCCCGAGAGGCGCAGCTGGTTGCCGTCCTCGATTCCTGCGGGGATCGTCACCGTGAGCAGCCGCTCGCGCGCCACACGGCCTTCGCCACGGCAGCCCGCGCACGGGTGGCGGTTGACGCGGCCCGCGCCTCCACAGGCCGGGCACGGACGGGCGACGGTGAGGAAGCCCTGGGAGAAGCGGACCTGTCCCTGGCCGCGGCAGGTCCCGCACGTTTCGGGTGTGGTGCCGGGCTCCTGGCCCGAGCCGCGGCAGGCCTCGCAGGTCTCGTGGCGGGGAATCTGGAGCTTGGTCTCGAGCCCGTGCGCAGCCTCCTCGAGCGAGATATCGAGCCGGTACTGAAGGTCTTCGCCGTGCCGTGCGCGCGTGCGGCGCGCTCCGCCGCCGCCGCCGAAGAACCCCTCGAAGAGGTCCTCGATGATGGTGCCGAAGCCGACGTCGCCGGGGCCGCCGCCGGACCCGGGGACGGTGCCGAAGCGGTCGTAGTGCGCGCGCTTGTCCGGATCGGAGAGCACGGCGTACGCCTCGCTGATTTCCTTGAAGCGCTCCTCGGCCCGAGCGTCGCCCGGGTTCTTGTCAGGGTGGTGCTGGCGGGCGAGGGTGCGGTAGGCCTTCTTGAGTAGGGCGTCGTCGGCGCCCCGGCCGACGCCGAGGACCGAGTAGTAGTCCTTGGCCGCCACGCTAGGACGGGTCGGGGGTCGAGGCCACGGTGACCATGGCCGGGCGGAGGACGCGCCCGTTGAGGAGATAGCCGCGCGCCGTTTCGTCCACCACCGTGCCCTCGGGCCGGCCCTGGGCGGGCACGCGCGCGATGGCCTCGTGCCGCTCGGGGTCGAAGGGCTGGCCGATGGAGGGGAAGGGGGTCACGCCGAACTTCTCCAGCACGCGCAGGAGCTCGCGCTGGGTCAGCTCCACCCCGGCCGTGACGGCTGCCGCCGCGGGCTCGCCGCGGGCCGCCTGGAGCGCCCGCTCGAAATTGTCGAGGATCGGCAGGATCTCGCGCAGGAGCGACTCGTTGGCGTAGCGCGTGTACTCCTCCCGCTCGCGGGCGGCGCGCTTCCGGGAGTTGTCGAACTCGGCGGCGGCCCGGAGGTAGCGGTCGCGGTGCTCCTCGGCCTCGCGCGTCTTGGCTTCGAGGGCGTCGCGGAGGCGCCGGATCTCTTCCTCGGGCTCTAGGACCAGCGCGTCGCCGTCAGGATCCAGGATGTCGTCGTTCATCATACGGGAAAGTATAGCAGACGGGAGCCGGTTGACTGCGGCCGGCACCGGATCAGGATGGAAGGTACAGCTCTCTCTGCACCCGGGACAACGAGTCGGAGACGAGCCGCGCGGTCTTGTCCACGATGGTGATGATGTCGCCGTAGGCCATGCGTCGCGGCCCGACCACCCCCAGCACGCCCAGCACCTGACCGCGGTAGGTGTACGTGGAGGTGATGAGGCTGCACTCGCGCATCTCCTCGACCGGATTTTCCCCTCCGATCAGGACCTGCACGCCCCGCTCCTCGGCCATGCGCGTCAGGAGGTCCACGAGGCGGGCCTTGTCCTCGAAGGCCTTGAGCAGCCCGCGCATGGTGGCGACGTCGCTGAAGTCGGGGTGGTCGAGCACGTTGATGGCGCCGCTGATGTAGAGGTTGCGGTCGCGCAGCAGCCCGACGATCTGGTCGAGAACGCCTCGGCTTCTGGTCCAGAGCGGGTCGAGCGGGTCGGCCGGGCGCTCGATATCGTCGAGGATGGCCTGGAAGGTCTTGCCGCGGTAGCGCCGCGTCAGGGTCCGACCGATCTCCCGCAGCTCCTCGACGCCCGGGCGGGGCAGCGGCGTGAGAGCGCGGGCCGTGACCCAGCCCGTATCCGTGACGACCACGGCCAGTGCGCGGTCTTCGCCCAGGCCGACCAGCTCGATCCGGTCCAGCGCGGTGCGGCGGAGCGGCGGGGCGAGGAGCATCCCGGTCATGTGCGTGCCGTCCGAGAGGCGCGTGGGTGTCTCCGACATGAGCCGCTCGCCCGCGTCCGCCGGCGGGGCGGCCGTGTCCGTGGTTTTGGCGCCGGCCGGGGCGGCCTTCCATGGCACCTCGCCCAGGGCGGTGACGTAGAAGCGGTAGGCCTTGTCCGTCGGTACGCGGCCGGCCGACGTGTGAGGGTGGGTGAGAAAGCCCTGCTCCTCGAGGTCGGCCATGGCATTGCGGATGGTCGCCGGCGACAGCCCCCGGACGTGGCGGCGCGAGACGGAGCGCGACCCCACGGGCTGGGCGGTCTCTACGTATTCCGCGATGACAGCCAGCAGCACCTGGCGCAGGCGCTGGTCGAGTACGGGCGGAGCCATGGTGGCCGTATCGTACCCGATTAAAGGAGATCGATGAAGAGCGCGTCCGAGAGGAGAAAGCCCGCCTCGGTCAGGCACACACGTCCCTCGCGCTCCACGAGGAGCCCGCGCTCCCGCCACGCCTCGAGCGTGGACTGGAGCCGCGCCGGTCCCAGCGCAGCACGCTCGTCGAGCCACTCGGCCGGGACGCCGTCGCCGAGCCTGAGACCCAGGATAAGGCGCTCGGCCATGCGCTGGCGCGGCGTCAGCGTCTCGTGCGTCCCGACGGGCGGCTCACCGCCCGCGACCATGGCGCCGTAGCGCTCGACGGACTTGACGTTGCCGTAACGCACGTCGCCGAGGAACCCGCAGGCGCCCGGGCCCAGGCCCAGGTACTCCTCGGCGCGCCAGTAGATCTGGTTGTGCGTCGAGCGGTGCCCCGTGCGGGCGTAGTTGGAGACCTCGTAGTGCTCGAAGCCTGCCTCCGCCGCGAGCTGGGTGAGCCGCGTGTACTGCGCGGTCACCGTGTCCTCCGGCGGCATTCCAGTGATACCGGCTGAGTGCCAGAGGCTGCCCTCGTCGAGCGTCAGCGCGTAGGCCGAGAGGTGATCGAGCCTCCACCCAAGCGCGCCCTTGACCGTCTCCTCCCAGGTCGCGAGGTCGAGCGCCGGCAGGCCGTAGATCAGATCGACGCTGACGTCCACGAAGCCGGCGGCACGGGCGGCGTCGAAAGCCTCGCGCGCCTGCGCGGCCGTGTGGAGCCGGTCCAGCGCCGGCAGGATTCGGTCGTCGAGGCTCTGAACGCCCAGGCTGATGCGCGTGACACCGGCCCGGCGATAGCCCGACAGCCGATCGAGGCTCACGCTCTCGGGATTGCACTCGACCGTGATCTCGGCGCCGGCATCGATGCCGAAGCGCGCCTGGAGGCGCTCGAGGATCTGCGCCATCGCCTCGGCCGGCAGCAGCGAAGGCGTGCCGCCGCCGAGGAA
>JACORX010000415.1 GCA_016179165.1 Candidatus Rokuibacteriota bacterium
CCGGCTGATGTTCACCCTGGCGCCGTTCGTGTCGGTCTTCTTCGGGCTGGCGGCATTCGCCTCGATCCCCTTCGGCGACACGTTCAGGATCGCCGGGCGGGAGATCCAGCTCCAGGCGGTGACGCTGAACGTCGGCATCCTCTACGTGCTGGCGATGCTCTCCCTCGGCGTCTCCGGGCTCATGATGGCCGGCTGGTCCTCGGCAAACAACTATGCGCTTCTCGGCGCCCAGCGCGCCGCCGCCCTCATGATCTCGGCGGAGGTCGCCATCGGCGCCTCGATCATGGGCGTCGTGATGGTCTACGGCTCGCTCAACATGCAGGACATTGCCCGCGCACAGGGGCTGCCGCTCCTGCCGCAGTACTTCGGCGCGTGGATCCCCGCCTGGGGCATCCTGACGCAGCCGCTGGCCTTCGTGCTCTTCCTCACGGCCGGCATCGCGGCGACCAAGCGCATCCCCTTCGACACGCCAGAGGGCGAGTCGGAGATCATCGGCTACCACGTGGAGTACAGCGGCATGGCGTTCGGCGTGTTCATGATGGCGGACTTCCTCGAGACCGTCGTGATCGCGGGCATGGCGACCGCGCTCTTCCTGGGCGGCTGGCAGGTTCCGTACCTGGGCTCCTCGGGCTTCTCGTTCCCGTGGGGGCTCGAGGTGCCGCTGCCGCATCTCCTGGTGACCGCGCTCCAGGTCGGCGCGTTCCTGACGAAGGTGTCCGTCCTGATCTGGTTTCTCATGCTGATCCGCTGGACGCTGCCCCGTTTCCGCTACGACCAGGCGATGCGGCTGGGTTGGCTGGGCCTCTTCCCGCTCTCGATCCTCAATATCGTGCTGACGGGGCTCGTGCTCCTGCTCCTGGGAAGGACTTCCCCGTGACGTCACCCTACCAGACATTCAACACGCCTGCGGATCCGCGGCACTCGAGCCGGCTGGGTTTCTTCCAGCGCTTCTACCTCGTCCAGGTGCTGCAGGGTCTCAAGCTGACCGGCCTCCGCTTCTTCGCCAACATGTGGCGGCACACGCTGCGCACGGTCTTCAGGGTCAAGAGCGCCCACGGCGCCGTCACCATCCAGTACCCGGACGAGCGGCGGCCCTACGCGGTGCGGCTCAGGAGCCTCCACCGCCTCGTGCGGCGCGAGGACGGGTCGCCCCGCTGCGTCGCCTGCATGATGTGCGAGACGGTCTGCCCGGCTCACTGCATCTACATCGTGGCCACGGAGCACCCGAACCCCGAGATCGAGAAGGTGCCCGAGCGCTTCGACATCGACCTTGGCAAGTGCGTCTTCTGCGGCTACTGCGTCGAGGCGTGCCCCGAGGACGCCATCCGCATGGACACGGGCATCCTCGAGTTCTCCTCCTACAGCCGCGGCGGGATGATCTACACGAAGGAGACCTTGCTGGCGCTCGAGCCCGCCGGGCACAACGGCGCCCCGACCTCGCCCGTGCCCATCCCCGCCGACCGGGGCATGCCCCTCGAGCCCGGCACCCTGCCCAAGCGGAGCATGCCCTGATGACGCCGGGACACATCGCGTTCTGGATCCTTGTGGTGATGGCCGTCGGCTCGGCCCTGGGCGTCGTGCTGAGGCGCAACCCCATTCACAGCGCGCTCTTCCTCGTGGCGCATTTGGCTACCCTGGCCGCGCTCTTCCTCAAGATGCGGGCCGAGTTCCTCGCGGCCGCGCAGGTCATTGTCTACGCGGGCGCCATCGCCGTCCTCTTCGTCTTCGCCATCATGGTGCTGATCCCGGGCAAGGAGGAGACCGGCCCCGACGCGCTGCGCTCGCAGCGCCTTCTCGCGGTACCGGTGGCGGGGCTCCTGCTCGTCCTCCTGGCGGTGATGCTGCGCTCGGCGGTGTTCAAGGGCGATGCGCCCACGGCGGCTGTGCCCGGCGGTGTTGCCGCGATCGGCCGGGCGCTCTTCACGGACTACCTCTTCCCCTTCGAGGTCACCTCGGTGTTGCTGCTCGTCGCCTTGGTCGGCGTGATGGCCTTGGCCAAGCGCAGGACGGCGTAGCATGGTCCCCGCCTCCTACTACGTCGGGCTGTCGGCCGTCCTCTTCGTGATCGGCGTGCTGGGCGTGCTGATCCGGCGCGACCCGCTCGTGATCTTCATGTCGATCGAGATCATGCTCAACGCCGCCAACCTTGCCCTCGTGGCCTTCGGCCAGCGCCACGGCTCCATAGACGGGCAGGCGCTCGTGTTCTTCGTCTTGTGCGTGGCCGCTGCCGAAGTCGCGGTCGGGCTCGCGATCATCGTCGCGATCTTCCGGCTCCGCCGCCGCCTCTCGGTGGACGAGCTGTCGCTGATGCGGGGGTAGCGCCGTGGCGCAAACGAAGGCCGCGGTCCCCAGCGTCAGGCTCGACACCGAGCTGGCCCGGAGACTCCTCACCCAGATGCAGCTGATCCGGCGCTTCGAGGAGAAGGCCGCCGAGATGTACTCGATGGGCAAGATCGGCGGGTTCCTGCACCTCTACATCGGCCAGGAGGCAGTGGCCGTCGGCGCCACCTCCGCGCTGCGCCCGGACGACTACTCGGTATCGTCCTACCGCGAGCACGGCCACTGCCTGGCCAAGGGCTCCGACCCGAAGCGCGTCATGGCCGAGCTCTTCGGCCGGCGCGATGGGCTCAGCCACGGCAAGGGCGGCTCCATGCACCTCTTCGACAAGAGCGTCAACTTCCTCGGCGGACACGGCATCGTCGGTGCCCACCTGCCGCTGGCGGCCGGCGCCGGCTTCGGCATCAAGTACCAGGGCGGCGACCAGGTGGTGCTCTGCTTCTTCGGCGACGGCGCGGTGCCGGAGGGCGAGTTCCACGAGTCGCTCAACCTGGCGGCGCTCTGGAAGCTCCCGGTCCTCTTCATCTGCGAGAACAACCGCTATGCGATGGGCACCTCCACCGAGCGGGCGCTCGCCCAGACGGAGATCTGGAAGTTCGGCCAGACGTACGGGATCGCGTCCGAGCGGGTGGACGGCATGGAC
>JACORX010000059.1 GCA_016179165.1 Candidatus Rokuibacteriota bacterium
CTTCAGCTCCTTGACCACTTTCTCCACTGCCTGCTCGATTCCGCGCTGGAGCGCCATCGGGTTCGCCCCCGCGGTCACGTTCCTGAGCCCGCCGCTGAAAATGGCCTGGGCCAGCACGGTGGCGGTCGTCGTCCCGTCACCGGCGATATCCGAGGTCTTGGAGGCCACTTCCTTCACCATCTGGGCGCCCATGTCCTCGTAATTGTCCTTGAGCTCGATCTCCTTGGCGACCGTCACCCCGTCCTTGGTGATCGTCGGGCTGCCGAACTTCTTGTCGATGATCACGTTGCGGCCCTTCGGCCCCATGGTCGCCCTGACGGCGGCAGCCATGATGTTGACCCCGCGGAGCAGAGCGGCCCGCCCCTCGTCGCTAAATAGCACCTGCTTAGGCATCTGATTCTCCTCCTCGTTCGTTCGATGGAATGGGCCGGCCCGTCTTGGCCGGCCGGGATGGTTCCCGGATCACGCTTCAAGTCGCCGCAGCCGCTCTCGCCCCTACTCAGCGCCGCAGCCGCCTTCGCCTTTACTCAAGGATGCAGAGAACGTCCTCCTCACGGAGGATCAGGTACTCGACGTCGTCCAAGGTGACCTCGGAGCCCGAGTACTTGCCGAACAGGATCTTGTCGCCGATCTTGACGTCGAGGGGGATCTTCTTGCCCTCGTCGTTGACCTTGCCATTCCCGACGGCGATCACCTTGCCCTCCTGGGGCTTCTCCTTGGCGCTGTCCGGGATGATGATGCCGCCCTTCCTGGTTTCCTTCTCTTCCTGCCGCTTGATGAGGATGCGGTCATGCAACGGACGAATCTTCATGGCCAAATCGCCTCCCGATAGATAAGATGTTGACGCTTCTGATCGGTTTGTGACCACTCTAGTGGTTAGCACTCACCGAAGCCGAGTGCTAACATAGCAGTCGGGATCCGGCGAGTCAAGACTAAAAAAGTCTTTTCCACTCAACATCTTATATGGAGACCACATGGCATCATCGATCCCGAAGCCTTCCATCCTGATATCCCGCATACTCCCTGAAGAGGCAATAGCCCGCGCCCGGAGCCGAGCCGTGGTGGACCTCCACGAGGCCGACAAGCCGCTCGGGCGGACCGAGCTCATCGCGAGGCTCAAGGGCCGCCAGGGCCTCGTCTGCCTCATCACCGATGCCATCGACGCCCCACTCCTGGCCGCCTGCCCGGACCTCAAGGTGGTGGCCAACGTGGCCGTCGGCTTCAACAACATCGACGTGGTAGAGGCGACCAAGCGCGGCGTTGTCATCACGAATACTCCCGACGTCCTCACCGAGACCACGGCCGATTTCGCCTGGACGCTCCTCATGGCGACGGCCCGGCGGGTGGTCGAAGCGGACCGCTACGTCCGCGAAGGCAAGTTTAAGCAGTGGGAGTTCATGCTGCTGCTGGGGGGCGACATCCACGGCAAGACCCTCGGCATCATCGGCTTCGGCCGCATCGGCCGTGCCATGGCCCGGCGGGCGCGCGGCTTCGACATGCGTGTTCTCTACCAGGATGCCGTGGCCGCGAACCCCGCCACGGAGCGGGAGCTCCTGGCCACGAGGACGGACACGGCGACGCTGCTCCGGGAGTCGGACTTCGTCACCCTCCACACGCCGCTCCTGCCGGAGACGCAGCACCTCATCAATGCCGAGTCGCTCAAGACCATGAAGAAGACTGCCTACCTCGTCAACGCCTCGCGGGGACCCGTGGTGGACGAGGCCGCGTTGGCGCAGGCGCTCAAAGAGGGGTGGATAGCCGGCGCGGGCATCGACGTCTTCGAGAGAGAACCGGAGGTTCATCCTGCGCTGAGGGGCTTGCCCAACGCGGTCCTGGCCCCGCATATCGCCAGCGCGTCGTCCGACACGCGCCTCAAGATGGCGAACCTGGCAGTGGACAACTGCCTGGCGGTCCTCGAGGGCAACACGCCTCCGACCCCGGTTAATCCTGAGGTGTTGGCTAGGCGCTGACCGTAGAAGTCCTGGACTAGGTGGGGCGCGGGCGCTCGAGCCGCCTGGACAGCCTCGCAAGCCTGTGCGAGAGCGCCTTCACCACCGGCGCCGGCGCCCGGTGCGCGTGCGCACGATCGAGGGCTTCCGTTACGACGGCATGCGCGGCCCCGAGGTCGCGTAGACGATGCTCGTGGATTTTGGCCATCTCCTCCCACGGCCTCGAATCAAAGACGCGCGCGCCGCGCGCGGCCGCCTCCCAGAGCACGCGCGAGGCGTCCCAGCGCGACCGGCGCTTCTCGCGCCACGCCAGGCGCGCGAGCAGGCGCTCCCGCGCTGGGCTCGCGAGGCCGCCGTCGAGCGCCATCCGGTAGCAGGCCTCGCCGCGATCGGGATCGGTCGGCTCCCAGAGCCTTCCGAGCCCGGCCAGCTCCTCGGCCCCGAGATCGGGGACGGGCGCCCGCGCGACCGCGTCGGCCACCCAGCCCGCAAGCGCGGCCAACGAGAGGATGTCGTGGCGGTTGTGCTCGAAGACCCGCGGCAGCTCGCCCGGCGCCTTGCGCCGGAGGTACTCGAAGTACACGGAGGGGATGAGCGCGCCGGGCAGGTCCCCCTCGCGGGCGAAGCCCAGCGCGTGCTGCTCGACGGTACCGAGCCGGCAGTCCGGGAGGCGGGCGCTCCAGAGGCGGCGCGCGGCCGGCAGCAGGTCGAGGTGGAACGCAGCCTCGGGCCAGCGCCGGCGCGCCAGCACGAAGCGCGTCTCGAGCAGCGGCAGGTCGAAACCGGTGCCGTTGTAGGTCACGAGCCCGTCCACGCTACGCAAGAGCGGCTCAAGCGCGGCTAGGAGCGCCGGCTCCTCGTCTAGGTCACGCATGAAGTACTGCCGGACCTCGAAGGTCTCACCGTCGAAGAAGCCCACTCCGACGAGGAAGGCATACGTGCCGGTGCCGCCTGCGAGGCCGGTCGTCTCCGTGTCGAGGTACAAGAGCCTGCGCCCCGCGGGGGCCTCGCTGCGACCCAAGAGCGCCAGCGGCGCATCGGCCATCCCGCGTGCCACGTCAAGAAGCTGGCGGCCGTGGCGGTGCCCTGCGTCGAAGCGCCGGCGAACAACCAGCACCTGCCCGCGTGGGGTCTCCTCGACGGCGCCGCCCAGAAGGTCCTCGAGCGAGGTCGTTTGGCGAGAAGCGGCGTTGATCCGGCTCTTGGCCTCGAGCCGCCGGATGACGCGGCTGAGATCGTGGATGGCGTCGCTCACGGTTTCGCAGCGCGCTCAGCGACGAGTGACGAGCCGCTTGAGCAGGTGGAGCGCGACCGGCTTGGCGCGGCGGCCGACCTCGTTCACGGGGCCCACGCAGGAAGGACAGCCCGCGGGACACGCGCAGCTCTCGAGCGTCTCGAGGCCGCGCGCGAGCAACTCGGGCAGCACCTCGAAGATGCGCTCGGCGAGCCCGATGCCGCCCGGCTGGTTATCGTAGAGGTAGATGGTCGGCGTGAACTCGTCGCCCTGGACGAGCTGGGCGCGCATCGTCTCGCGCGTGACCACCTGACCCTCCGCCGAAGGCGTGCCGTCGCCGAGCCACGCGCCGATGTCGCGGATGTCGCAGAGGAGGAAGATCGGCGCCAGCGAATGGAGCAGGCGCGTGAGCGCGCGCAGCCCGTCGACAAGCTCGTCGCGGTGCGGCGAGATCTCGGCGAGCATCACCGGGGCGACCGTCAGCCACGCGGCCGTCGTCTGCATCTCCTGCTGGGGCAGATCGACCTCGCCCGAGCCGACGTTCTCCATCGTGCCCATCTTGATCTTCTTGAAACCCACGACCTTTTCCGCCACGAGCACCTCGCCCTGCTCGGCCACGAGCCCCGGGGTCTCCTGCAGGGTGAACCGCTGGAGCATCCACACGCCCTTGGCGCTGATGGCGTCGGTAAAGTAGTCCACCACGACCTTCTTGACGTAGGCGACCTTCTCCTCGTCCTCTCGGTAGTGGAGCTCCTGGACCTCGAACGGCTCGCCCTCGACCATGTAGATGGCCTTGGGATAGATCATCGAGAAGGCGCTCTTCCAGTCCACCTCGGCGATGATCTGCCGGCGCTTGACCTGCTTCGTGTCGCGCGCCGTCGTGTCGATCACCAGGAAGTTGTCGGAGGTGACCGTGCGGAGCGAGATGTGGTCGGCCGGGTAGGTCTCAGACGTCCAGTGGAACTGCTCGCCCGCGCGGTGGAGCAGCCCCTCCTCCTCGAGCGCGGCAAGGTGGGGCTGCACGTCGCCGCCGAAGGCCTCCTGTCTGCCGAAGGGCAGCTCGAAGGCCGCGCACTTGAGGTGGTTGACGAGGATGAACGGGTTCTCGGGGTTGATGCGCGCGTGCTCGGGCGGCGCGCCGAAGAGGTAGTCGGGGTGCGCGGCCAAGTACTGGTCCATGGGCGAGGAGGTCGCCACCAGGATCGCCGCCGACCAGGCGCTCCTCCGCCCCGCGCGGCCGGCCTGCTGCCACATGGACGCGATGGTGCCGGGGTAGCCCGCCAGGATGGCCACGTCCAGGTGGCCGATGTCGATGCCGAGCTCGAGCGCGCTCGTGGCGACGACTCCCAGGACCTCGCCCGAGCGCAGCCCCTGCTCCACCTCGCGCCGGCGCAGCGGGAGATAGCCGCCGCGGTAGCCGCGGACGATACCGGCATCGCCTGTCCTGTCCTCGACGCCCCTCTTGATGGCGGAGAGCAGCACCTCGGTGGACAGCCGGCTCTGGGCGAACACGATGGTGGCAATCTTCTCCTTGAGGAGCTGGATCGCGAGGGCGGCCGCCTCGCCGAGGTACGGCGCCCGGATGCCGAGCTCCGGGTTGACGACGGGCGGGTTGTAGCACAGGAAGAGCTTCTCCCCCGTGGGCGCGCCGCTCTCGCTCACTTCGCTGACGGCCTCGCCCGTCAGCCGCTCGGCCAGCTCGCGTGGGTTGGCGATCGTCGCCGAGGCCATGATGAATTGCGGCGAGGAGCCGTAGTGCCGGCAGATACGCTTGAGCCGCCTCAGACCGTTTGCCAGGTGGCTGCCGAACACACCCCGGTACGCGTGGAGCTCGTCGATGACGACGTAGCGGAGGTTCTGGAACAGGTTCACCCACTTCGTGTGATGCGGCAGGATCCCCGAGTGGAGCATGTCGGGATTGGTCAGCACGAGGTTGGCCCGGGCGCGCACCGAGCGGCGCGCGTCCTGCGGC
>JACORX010000408.1 GCA_016179165.1 Candidatus Rokuibacteriota bacterium
CCTGTGTCCTGGGAATCCCTCGCCAACGACCACATCCTCGGGATCGCCCCCTACGAACCGGGGAAGCCGATCGAAGAGCTCGAGCGCGAGTTCGGCCTGACCGACGTCATCAAGCTCGCCTCGAACGAGAACCCGCTGCCGCCCTCGGAGCGCGTAACCAAGGCGATCTCAGAGGCGCTGGCCCACCTGAACCGCTACCCCGACGGCAGCGCTCACTACCTGCGCATCGCGCTGGCGCGCCGTCACGGGCTCACGCCCGAGCACATCATCATGGGCAACGGCTCCAACGAACTGATCGAGCTCATCGTGCGGGGCTTCCTGCGGCCGGGCGAGGAAGCGATCATTCCGCACCCGTCCTTCGTTGTGTACCCCATGATCGTCCAAGCCGCCGGGGGTATCCGGGTCGTCGTCACCCTGAAGGACCACCGGCTGGACCTCGATGCCATGGCGCGCGCGATCACGCCGATGACGAAGATCGTGTTCATTGCCAACCCGAACAACCCGACAGCGACCCTCGTGACGGCGGAGGAGGTCGCGGCCTTCATGGCGCGCGTGCCGGACAAGCTCATCGTGGTCTTCGACGAGGCCTACTTCGAGTTCGCCCAGGGGCCGGACTTCCCCGACTCGGTCCAGTACATGAAGCAGGGCCGCAAGGTCGCCGTGCTGCGTACGTTCTCCAAGGCTGCGAGCCTCGCGGGGCTGCGCGTGGGCTACGCGATCGCGGACCCCGACTGCGTAGCCCTGCTCAACCGGATCCGGCAGCCCTTCAACGTCAACTCGCTCGCCCAGGTGGCCGCCCTCGCGGCCCTCGAGGACGATTCGCACATCCTGGAGTGCCTGCGGATGAACGAGGCCGGTCGGCACTTCCTCTGTGACGAGTTCACCTCGATGGGGCTCAAGTACGTGCCCTCTCGGGCCAATTTTATTCTTCTCGATGTCGCCAGGAGCGGCAGCGACGTCTTCCAGCGCCTGTTGAAGGAGGGCGTGATCGTGCGGCCCATGTCGAGCTTCGGCATGGAGACGGCGCTCCGCGTGACCATCGGCACCCCTGAGGAAAATCGGCGCTTGATCAAGGCGCTGAAGAAGGTCCTTGCGGAGGGCAAGGTCGGGTGATCCGCCGCCTCGCCATTGTCGGGCTGGGGCTCCTCGGCGGCTCGGTGGCCAAGGCGGCGCGCGCCGAGTCGCTGGCGCGGGAGATCGTGGGGGTCGGCCGCAATCCCGCGAGCCTGGCGCCGGCTCTCAGCGAGGGGGCCGTGGACCGCGTCACGACCGATCTCCGAGACGGCCTGACGGGCGCCGACATGGTTGTCCTGGCGACTCCCGTTGCCACCCTCGAGCATCAGATGCCCGCCGTGTGGCGGGCGGCCGAGCCGCAGGCCCTCATCACCGACGTCGGCAGCACGAAGGCGGCGATCGTGCGAGTCGCGGAGACTCTGTCCGCTTCGCGGCCGCTCGACTTCGTGGGCAGCCACCCCATGGCGGGCTCGAACCTCTCGGGCTTCGCGGTCGCGCGCGCCGACCTTTTCAGGGACGCCAGGATCATCGTCACGCCCACCGACCGCACCGCGCGCGAGGCCGTGAAGCGCGTCACGGAGTTCTGGGAAGCCGCCGGCGGGCAGGTCGTGACCATGGATCCCGCCACCCACGACCGAGCCGTGGCCGCCATCAGCCACCTGCCGCACCTCGTGGCCGACGCGCTGGTGGACGCCGTGGTCCGGATGGATCCGCAGTTCTTCGACGTGGCCGCGCGGGGCTTCAAGGACACCACGCGCATCGCGGCGTCGAGCCCGACCGTCTGGAGGGAGATCTTCGAGGAGAACCGCGAAGCGCTGGCCGAAGCCGTAGCGGCCTTCCGGGCGGCGCTGGACAACCTCGAGGGCGTGCTGCGCTCGGGGGACGCGTCGCGCATCGAGGCCGAGTTGGAGCGCATCCGCATGATCCGGGCGAGGCTTGGGTGATGCGGATTCGCGTGCGGGCTCCGAAGCGGCTCAGCGGCACGGTCCAGGTGCCGGGGGACAAGTCCATCTCCCACCGGGCGGCCCTCTTCGGCGCGATCGCCTCGGGACGCACGGAGATCACGGGCTACCTCGAGGGCGAGGACTGCCTGAACACGCTCACGGCGGTCCGCGCCCTCGGCGCCCTCGTGACGCGCAAGGGGCCGGGGCACTACCTCGTTGACGGCGCCGGGCTCTCGGGACTGCGCGAGCCCGACCAGGTCATCGACTGCGGCAATTCGGGAACGACGGCCCGTCTGCTCATGGGCGTCCTCGCGGGACAGCCTTTCTGGACCTTTCTGACGGGCGACGATTCGCTGCGGCGGCGGCCTATGAAGCGGGTCGTCGAGCCCCTGACTCGCATGGGCGCCACGGTGGTCGGTCGCGAGGACGGCTCGCGCCTGCCGCTGGGAGTGCGAGGGGCGAGACCTCTCAGGGCGATTGCCCACGATTCACCCGTCGCCTCAGCGCAGGTTAAGACGGCGCTGCTGCTGGCCGGTCTCTGGGCGGACGGGCCCGTCACCGTCACGGAGCCCGTGCGCTCGCGCGACCACACCGAGCGCATGCTGAGGGGCTTCGGGGCGCGGCTATCGGTCGACGGCACGACCGTCACGCTCACGCCGGGGGCCGAGCTTCGCGGACCGTGCGTCGCCGTCCCGGGGGACATCTCCTCCGCGGCCTTCCTGCTCGTGGCGGGCACGATCGCGCGGGGGGCGGAGATCGCTGTCACGGGGGTCGGCGTGAACCCGACGCGCGCGGGGCTCCTCGACGCGCTCGAGTGGATGGGCGCCCCAGTAGGCCGGAGCCACGCCGCCCTGGCCGCGGGCGAGCCCGTCGCCGACCTCACGACCCGCAGCGCGACTCTCCGCTGCGCAGTCGTGGGCGCCCCGATGATCCCGCGCCTCATCGACGAGGTGCCCATCCTCGCGGTGGCGGCCTGCATGGCGCAGGGACGCACTCGGATCACCGATGCCGCGGAGCTGCGCGTGAAGGAATCGGATCGCATCCGCTCCATCGCCGCGGCGCTGGGCAAGCTGGGCGCACGCATCACCGAAGCGCACGACGGGCTCGATATCGAAGGCGGCGCGCGGCTTCGCGGCGCTACCGTCCAGAGCGGCGGCGACCATCGCATTGCGATGGCGCTCTGCGTGGCCGGCCTCGTCGCGGAGGGAGAGACGATCGTCGAAGACACCGAATGCATCGGGACCTCGTACCCAGGTTTTGTCGAGACGGTCAACGCTCTGGCGGACGCACCCTGCGTGGAAGAGCTGCCGTGACCTGTCGCCGCGATCCGGTCATCACCATCGACGGCCCGGCCGGCGCAGGCAAGTCCACCACAGCCCGCGAGGTTGCCCGCCGGCTCGGCTTCAGGCTCGTGGACACGGGCGCTCTGTACCGGGCGCTGGCGTGGGCGCTCATGCGGGCGGGCGTGTCGCCGGAGGACGAGCAGGGCGTCGGAGCGCTGCTGGCCCGGACGACTGTCGAGCTGGCCGATATGGGTGACGACGGGGGCGCCGACGGGGGCGCCGGCTGGCGCGTGCTCGTCAACGGCCGCGACGTCACCGCCGAGATCAGGACGCCCGAGATCGCCCTGACTACGTCGAGGCTGACGGCGCTCAGAGCGGTGCGCGACAAGATGACGCCGCTCCAGCGGGGCTTAGCAGCGGCGGGTGGAGTCGTCCTCGAGGGTCGGGACACGGGCAGCGTGGTCTGCCCCGACGCCGAGGTCAAGGTCTACCTGGACGCGGATCTTACCGAGCGGGCCCGCCGCCGCCGCGATGAGCTGGCCGCGCACGGCCTCCCCGCCGACTACGAAAGCGTGAAGGCCGAGGTCGCCTTGCGCGACCGCCAGGACATGGAGCGGGAGCTTGCGCCGCTCCGCAAGCCGCCGGGGGCCGTGACGGTCGACTCGACGGCGCTCTCCACCGAAGCGGTGGTTTTGCGGATCCTCGACGCGGTGGAGCAGGCGCGGTGCTGTACGAGATCCTGAAGCCGCTCGTGGTGCTTCTGATGCGGGCATGGTTTGGGCTCCGCGTCAGAGGAGCGGAGCACATCCCGTCCTCAGGGCCTGCGCTCATCGTCTCAAACCATCAGAGCGTTCTCGATCCGCCGGTGATCGGCGGGGCGGCGCGGCGCCAGATCTACTTTCTCGCGAAGGCGGAGCTGTTCCGGATCCCCCTCGTCGGCTGGTTGTTCCGGGCGCTCCACGCGCGGCCGGTGCGCCGCGAGGGCTCGGACCCGCGCGCGCTCAGAACAGCCGCGCTGTTGCTCGAAGAAGGCAAGGCGCTCCTGGTGTTTCCTGAGGGAACGCGCAGCCTGGACGGCCGCCTCGGGGAAGGGAAGCCCGGCGTCGGGATGCTCGCGGTCACGAGCGGGGCGCCCGTGGTGCCCGCGTACGTCTCGGGCACCCTCGAGGCCCTGCCCAAGGGCGCGGCCTGGCCTCGGCGCAGCCAAGTGAGCGTGAGCTTCGGTCCCGCGTTACACTTCAAGGCCCCGATCAGCGTAGGCCGCAAGGAGCGTTACCGGGAGGCTACCGAGGAGATGATGCGCGGGATCGCGCAGCTACGAAAACAAAGCGACACGATACACTCCGCGGATCATTAGGAGTGTGGGGGAGTACGGGGGCCATATCGAGGCCCCCGTTGCTGAACGACGTCAGGGGCGGCCGCGAAGTCCGGCGCCCCGGCGATATCCATCAAGGGAGGAAGCACCGCATTATGGAGACGGAGAACCGGAAGGCGAAGGTCCTCGACGGGGTGCAGGAGGAGGTGGCAGAGGCCCCCGAGGAGAGTATGGAGGATTGGTTCAACCGGGGCGTGGGCGACATCGAGGAAGGGGAGGTCGTCCGCGGCAGGGTCGTAGAGGTCCGCGA
>JACORX010000417.1 GCA_016179165.1 Candidatus Rokuibacteriota bacterium
ATATTATGGAGTTTCTATATTCGATTCCGGGAATCGAGGACGTCGAAGACGTTATCATCTCCTCGGGACCCAACACGTGGCCGAACTGGCGCAACTTCTCCGACCGGATCATCAAGACCGGGGACATCGTCTTCATGGATCTGGCGGCGCTGACCTGGAACGGCTACAAGTCGTGCTACTACCGCACGTACTGCGTGGGCAAGAACCCGACGCAGGAGCAGAAGGACTACTACGCGACCGCATTGAAATGGCTGTACGACTCGATCCACGCGGTGCGGCCGGGGGTGACGACGCGCGACATCGCGCTCAAGTGGCCGTCGGCGAAGGAAGCGTGGGGGTACGAAGAGGAGGACCAGGCGGCGGCCAACCTGTGGGGCCACGGGCTGGGGCTGGCGCAGTACGACCAGCCGGTCATCTCTCGGATCTGGTCGCTGGACCACCCGCTCGAGATCAAGCCGGGGATGGTGTTCGCGCTGGAGACGCAGCACGGCAAGCGGTACGAGTGGGGTGTGCGGATCGAGGAGATGCTGATCGTGCACCCGGACCGGACGGAGATTATCTCCAACTTCCCCGTGGAAGAGATCACCGTCGTCGACTGAGGCGCGCGACGCCGATGGGCGAGCGGACTCGCGTGGCGGTGCTCGAGGCGCCCCGCCGATTCCGAGTGGTGGAGCGGCCAAAGCCGACCCCCGGGCGGGGCGAGGTGGTCGTCCGCGTCGCCGCCACCGCCATCTGTCACACCGATCTTGAGATCTATACCGGACGCCATCCCGGCGTCCGGTATCCGGTGGTGATGGGCCACGAGGCGACAGGCGTCGTCGAGGCGGTCGGCCCCGAGGTGGCGATGGTCGCGCCGGGTCACCGCGTCCTCATCAATCCCATCATGTCCTGCGGCACCTGCGATTGCTGCCTCCGCGGACAGGACAACATCTGCCGCCGGGCCGGGCTCTTCGGCCGCGAGGTGGACGGCTCGCTGGCCGGGCACGTGCTCGTCCCGGAGCGAAACGTGCACGCGCTGCCGGATCATCTGCCGCTGCCGGCGGCGACGCTCATCGAGACTCTGGCAACGGTCCGGCACGCCCAGGACCGTGTGGGAATCACGGCGGGGCAGTCCGTCGTGGTGCTCGGACAGGGCGCCACCGGGCTCCTGCACACCCAGCTGGCCGGCTTGTCCGGCGGAGCGCCCGTCATCGCGGTCTCCCGGAGCCGCTGGAAGCTCGACCTGGCCCGGCGGATGCGCGCCGACCACGTCGTGGACGCGGCGCGGAACGATCTCGTCGCGGAGGTGCTTCGCCTGACCGGCGGCCGCGGCGCCGACGTGGCCATCGACACCGCCGGCAGCCCGGAGCTGATCGGCCGAGCCATCGAGATGCTGGGGCCGGGCGGCCGGCTGCTGCTCTACGCCGTGAGCAACCGTCCGCTACCGGAGTTCACCACTTTCCCCGTGTACTACAAGGAGCTGACACTCTACGGCTCCCGGGCCTTCCAGGCTCGCGACTTCGAGCCGGCCATTTGCCTCGCCGCTTCCGGCGCCATCGACCTCGAGGGGTTCATCACGGCGTCGTATCCATTCGAGCGGGTCGCCGCCGCGCTGGCCGATTACGAGCGCGATCCGGGCCGCGTCCTCCGCACGGTCATCGTCGGCGAAGGCTGAGCGGGACGTGGACCTCGTCATCCCGCTCGACAGACCAAGCGCCGAAGCGGCGGAGTCCGTCGGACCCAAGGCCTCCCGCCTGGCCTCGCTCGCCCGCGCCGGGGTGCCCGTCGCCGACGGCTTCTGCATAGCCGCGGAGGCTTACCGCGCCCACCTCGCTGCCGCCGCGCTGACCGAGACCGCGCGGCGTGCCGCCGCCGGTGATGGCTTCGACGCCCGCCGCCTGGCGCTGGACGTGAAGCTCGGCCTGCTGGAGGCTCCGCTGGAGCCCTCCCTGCAGGCGGCTCTTGTCTCCCAATGGCGCCGGCTGGCGGGGCATCCGCCGGCGCCGGTTGCCGTGCGCTCCTCGGCACTCCTCGAGGACCGCCCGGGCGCGACCTTCGCCGGGCAGTTCGACACCTTCCTCGGCATCGACAGCGAGGCGGACTTCCTCACGGCGGTGCGCGGCTGCTGGGCGTCCCTGTGGGCGACCCGCGCCTTACGTTACATGCAGGCGCACGACGTCGACCTGGCGAGCACGGCGATGGCGGTGCTCGTCCAGCGCTTGGTACCCGCGCGGTCATCAGGCGGCGCGCTGAGCCTGACGCCCGAGGGCTCGGTCGCGCTGACCGGGGCCTGGGGCCTCGGCTCGGCGATCGCCCAGGGCGAGGTGGTGCCGGATCGCTTCCTGCTCGACCGCGACGGCGCCCTCGAGGTCGTCGAACCCGGGAGGAAGGACCGGCTCGTCACGTGGTCGCCCGAACGCGGGTCCCATCCGCGGGCGGTGGCCCAGGCGCTCGTGGAGGCGCCGTGCCTCGACGCGAATGAGGCCGCCGAGCTGGGACGGATCGTGCTGGCGGTGGAGGCGGTGATCGGCGCCCCGGTCGAGGTCGAGTGGGCGCTGGGCGAGGGCGGCTTCGTGATTCTCCAGGCGCGCCCGCTCTCGGTCGAACAGCCTGCGGCGCCGGACGAGCTCTGGCTCCGCCACCCGTCCCTGACCGGCCAGCCGGCGGGCGTCGGCCACGGTTCGGGGCCGGCGCGCATTGTCGTTCACGAGCACGACCTGGAGCACGTGGCTCTCGGCGAGGTGCTCGTCACCCAGATCGCCGGCCCCGCGCTGGCCGCCGTGCTCAACCGCGTGGCCGGGGTCGTCGCCGAGCTGGGAGGCAGCACCTCGCATCTCGCCGCGCTGGCCCGTGAGCGCGGGATCCCCGCCGTCTTGGGCGTGCGCGACGCCACCCGGAGCATCCCCTCCGGCGCGCTCGTGGCGGTGGACGGCGTCACCGGCGTCGTCCGCTGGATGCGGTGACGGACGCGAACGTTCAGCCGTTACGAGTCGCGGGTCACGCCTTTGGGGATGACGGGCACCAGCACGTAGGATACGTGCTGCGGGCCCATGTGGAGAATGACCTCCGCCCCCCGCTCGCCCAGGACCGCCTCCGCCTCCGCGCCGATGGACGCGTCCTCGTAGAGCTCAAGACGGTGTGGCGCGATGGAACGTCTCACTTGCTCTTCGCGCCCGTCGAATTCTTGGAGAAGCTCGCGGCCATCATCCCGACACCCCCATCAGACTGCACCACGTGAGAAACCACCGCGCGAACGCGTGACCGTCACCATGCCGGTTCATCCCTTGCATGGGATGTCTCTGGCCATCGTGCGCATGGAGCGCGACCAACACGGCCGACGTTACGTCACCGTCGAAGATCCCCGCGGGGGTAACTTCCGCCTGCCGGTCGATTGGACCGACCGTTCGGCACCGACCCTGCCGCCGACGGTGGACGGGCAGGAGGTCCGAGTCTCCATCCGGGGCCTCCGCGCCCTGGCCAGCGCGGTCGCGGTCGCCCTCGCCAGAAATCTATGCTCTGAAGTTGAACGAGCCGGTGATGACGGCTAGGCCGTCGATGACCATGACCTTGTTGTGGTTGATGGCGTGCGCCCCGTCGATGAGGGTCACGATCCTGGCGTGCGCCAGGAAGTCGGCCGAGGAATACTGGGAGCCAGTCTCCTTCCGATCGAGGATGACCCGCCTATGCTCCATGTCGCCTATGCTCCGAACGTTGACCTCCCGTGTGTTTCGAGGCATAATAAAGAAAGGTAGATATTTCTCTACCAAGGAGTAATAAAATGTCCCTGAACATCAAAGACCCAGAAACCCACAGCCTGGCCCAGGCCCTCGCCAAGGAAACCGGCGAAACCCTGACC
>JACORX010000410.1 GCA_016179165.1 Candidatus Rokuibacteriota bacterium
GCGCCGGGTAGCCCGCCGGCACCTCGTGCGCCGCGGTCGGGCTCAGCAGGTTGAAGCACACCTGCGCCGTGTCGATGGCGCCGCTCGCCAGCGCGCGGTGAAGCGCCCCGGTCTCCCCGAGCGCCGTCACGCCGAAGAAGCGGATCTTGCCCTGTTCCTGGAGGCGTCGGGCCGCGGGCACGACCGCGTCCAGCAGGTCGGCGACCCCGAGGCGGCGGTCGCTCCTGACCCGGCCGATCGGGTTGTGGAGGTGGAAGAGATCGAGGTGGCCTTGGCCCAGCAGCCCGAGGCTCGTCTCGACCGAGCGCGTGAGCGCCGTCGAGATATCGGTCAGGTCGGCGGGGGTCAGCCGGCACTTGCTGCCCACGATCACCGGCGGGCGCAGCGCGCGCAGGACGGCGCCCAGGTTCTTCTCCGACCGGCCGGTGCCGTACGAGGGTGCGGTGTCGAGGTAGTTGATGCCGAGCTCGACCGCCCGCGCGAGCGCGCGCTCGCGGTCGGCCGGCTCGCCCCGGACCATCAAGCCGCCGACGTCGCCGCACCCGAAGGCGAGCGCTGAGACCTTGAGCCCCGTCCTGCCGAGCGTCCGGTATTCCATAATCTCCTCACCGGGTGGGATGCGATACTGCTACCCTTCTTCACCGGCCATGTCCGGCGGTCCGTGCGAGCGCCCAACAAGGAGTACCGCGTGCACAGCGAAAAGTCCAGCGATGCCGCCGGCGCGCTGATCGCACGGCTGCTGCGCGCCGTGATCGATGTGAAGCCGGCTGAAGCGACGGCGCTCGGCTGGTCGTGGCTGTATTTCTTCTCGATCCTGTCCGCGTACTATGTCATCCGGCCGATCCGCGACGAGATCGGCGCGGCGGGCGGCATCGCGAACCTGCCGTGGCTGTTCACCGGAACGCTCTGCGGCATGCTGATCGCCAACCCGCCGTTCTCGACGCTGGTGGCGCGACTCGCGCCGGTCCGCTTCATCTCGTGGACATACCGGTTCTTCATGGCCAACCTTGTCCTCTTCTGGATCCTCTTGGAGACGACCCGCGGGCCCGCCAACGTGTGGGCGGGCAGAGCGTTCTACATCTGGGCCGCGGTCTTCAATCTCTTCGTCGTGTCGGTGTTCTGGGGCTTTCTCGCCGACGTGTTCAGCAGCGAGCAGAGCCGGCGGCTGTTCGGATTCATTGCCGCCGGTGGCACCATCGGCGGGATCGTCGGATCGTCGTTGACCTCCGCGCTGGTCGAGCATCTCGGCCGGAGCCGGCTCCTGCTCGTCTCGGCCGTGCTGCTCGAGGTGGCCGTGTTCAGCGTCCGGCGCCTGGCGAAGATCTCGCGGGGCCTGCGCGAGCGATCCGGTGCCCGCGGAGACGACGCGGCCGTCGGCGGCAGCGTGCTCTCAGGATTCACCCACGCCGTCCAATCGCCGTATCTCTTGAACCTCACCGCGTACATGCTGCTCTTCACGATCCTGTCGACGTTTCTCTACTTCCAGCAGGCCGACATTGCGAAACACAGCTTCACCGATCGCTCGGCGCGAACGGCGTTCTTTGCCAATATCGACCTGGCGGTCAACGTCCTGACGCTTCTCATTCAGCTCCTGCTGACGGGGCGCATCATCAGGCGACTCGGCGTCGCTCTCACGCTCACCCTGCTCCCGGCGCTGAGCGTTGCGGGATTTGCCGTGCTCGGGCTGGCGCCGACCTTGTGGGCAGTCATCACGTTCCAGGTCCTGCGGCGCGCCGGCAATTTCGCCGTGGCGCGGCCCACGCGCGAGACCTGCTTCACCGTCGTACCGCGCGAAGATAAATACAAGGCCAAGAGCTTCATCGATACCTTCGTCTACCGCGCCGGTGACCAGGTCGGCGCCTGGTCGTACGCCGGCATGGGGCTCCTCGGGCTCGGGCTGGCGGGCATCAGCGTTGCGGCCGTGCCGATCGCGGTTCTCTGGCTGGTCAACGGGCTCTGGCTTGGCCGGCGAAACGAGTCGCTCGCCCGCGAGGCCGCTGTCAGGCGCTGACTCGGGAACCGCCCACGGCACCGATCCTTTGGCGGGCCGGGCACACGGCCCGGCCCGCCGCGGGACCCGCTACTTCAGCGCGTCGATCCCGGCCTGGCCGATCTGCGCGTCCTGCTGGGACGTGACGCCGGAGACGCCGATCCCGCCGATGACCTTGCCGTCCGCCATGATCGGGATGCCGCCCTCGAGCAGGCTGGCGCCCGAGAGGTTCAGGAGCCGGAGGTTGCCGCCGCCCTGTGTGATGAGGTCCTGGAACACCTTGGTGGCCCGGCGGAAGGCAACCGCGGAGCGGGCCTTGTCCTTCGCCACCTCGATGCTGCCCCACTGTGCGTTGTCCAGACGCTGGAGCATCACGAGGTTGCCGCCCGAGTCCAAGATGACGATGACGACGGGCCAGCCGTTCTTCTTCGCCTCCGCCTCGGCGCCGGCCATCGCTTTCTTGGCCTGATCGAGGGTGATCGCGGTGCCGTAGGCCGGGGGGGCCTGCGCGCTCGCCGAGGCGGCCGCGAAGAGCACCAGTGTGGCGACGACCATGGACAGGAATCTTGCCATTCTCATTGAGCTTCTCCTTCTGGGAAGTGGAGGTTGGGACGTCGCTGCCGCCGCGACGGCGGATCGGAGCGTTAGGGAGAGAACCCCGGGAGCGTCGCCGAAGTTCCCACCCGGCCCCGGGGCTCCCTCGGGGGAGCGTCTACAGTGGATGCTCTCGGGGCGCTGCGCCAGCCCGGGGCAGGGGGCGCGGGCAGTCGGGGTTCGGCCGATGCTCGCCTCCGTGGCCCGCGGGCCGGCCTTGTCGACGAGGCGGCGGGCTACAGCGAGTGGAAGTAGCCCGACATCCTCTTGCGCATCGCCTCGTCCGGCGGGGGGCCGGTGGCGGCCTTGACGTTGTCGACGACGTGCGCCGGATCGCGCGTGGCCGGAATGACGCAGGTGACGGCCGGCTGCCCGAGGATCCACTTGAGGAAGAACTGCGCCCAGCTCGCGCAGCCGATCTCTCTCGCCCACTCGGGGACGGGTTTTCCTTTCACGCGGCGGAACATGGCGCCTTCGGCGAACGGGCGGTTGACGATCACGGCGGTGCCGCTGTCGGCGGCGGCCCGGAGCAGCCGCCGCTCAGCTTCAGGCTCGGCAAGCGAGTAGTTGACCTGGACGAAATCGATGTTTCCCCGCTTGACGAAGCGCTCCAGGTCCGCGTGGGCCCCCGCGTGGTAGTGGGTGACACCGGCGTAGCGGACCCGGCCGGATGCCTTCCAGTCGGAGAGCGTCGCGAGGTGGGTGTCCGCGTCGACGAGGTTGTGCACCTGCATCAGGTCGAGGCGCTGGACGCGCAGCTTCCGCATCGAGTTCTCCATCTGGCGGACGCCCGCCTGCCTCCCGCTGGTCCACACCTTGGTCGCGATGAACAGCTTCGCCCGGACGCCCAGCTCGGACGCGAGCTGCCCGGCTACCGATTCGGACGATCCGTACATCGGGGAGCTGTCGACGACGCGGGCGCCCAGCCCGACGAAGGCTTTGAGCGTGTCCCTCGCCTGGGTCATCTCGGCGGGATCGCCGGCGACGTCGAACACGTGCCAGGTGCCCAGGCCGATCGCGGGTACCGATTCACCCGTTTTCGGAATGCGCCGATCGAGGACGGCATCACCGCTCGATTCAGCGGGCATCAGCATGGCTCCCAGGGCAACGGCACCGGTCGTGAGAAAGGCGCGCCGGGTGGCGTCTGGGCCGATCACGACGGCCATCGTAGGCGATCGGCAGAGCCCGCGCAACGCGCCGCTTCACTGGAGAAGCTGGGCCGGGGGAGATGAGGGTCGGCCTGCGCAAGGCCGCGCCGGTAAAACCGGGAGGGAGAAAGCGGTCGAAGGCGCCGATCGAGCTTCGGGCTCGACGTCAGTCGCGCACTTCGGCGATGAACGGCGCGTAGCCGCGCGCGATGAGATCACGAAGCTTCGACTGGGCGTCCGTGTGAGTCGCGAAGGGTCCCACGCGCACGCGCGACAGCGCCCCCGCCGGATGCCCCGGCGCGCTCGTGAGCGGGTCATTCGAGGCCGCCATGCCCTGGCGGCGAAGCCGCTCAGCCAGCTGCCCCGCCGCTCCCACCGTCCTGAACGCTCCCACCTGGATCCAGTAGTGACTCGCGGCCACGCGGCTCGCGCCCTTCGGCGCTGCTTGGACCGGGATCGCGGGCTCGGTCGCGCTCACGCGGATGGATTCGACCCTCGGGGCGGTGACCTCGGCGGGGCGCGCCGCCAGTGGAACTTCCTGGCGGGCCACCGGCGGCGGGATCACCGCCGGTACAAGCACTGCGGGGAGTGACGCGGCCTTGGTGGGCTGGGGAGCCGCTGCCGCCGTCGGGGCCGGCGCGACCTTCGGTACTTGAGCCACTGGCGGTACTTGAGCCACTGGCGGCACTTGCGCCACCGCCGCCGCCGTAGCGATGGTCGGCTGCGAGGTCTCCGGCCTATCGCCCTGCATTCTCGCAACGAGATCCGCGTACGACGAGATGCTCAGGATCCGGGTGATCTGCGCCCGGTAGTTGGCGATGAGGCTCATGCCGTCGAGGACCACGTCACGGACCATCCAGCGCCCGCCCCGCCGGACCATGAAGTAGTCGACGTCGAGATCGGTTCCGTTGCGGGTAAGCAGCTTGGTTGCCACGGCGGCCGAGTCGCCGGAGATGATTTCTTCACGATAGAGGATCTGCAGGCCCCCGCTCACGTTCGCCTTCGTGCCGACGAAAAAGATGTAGCCACGCCCGAGGAAGTCGGAAAAGAGCCGGACGAACTCCGCCTGCTGGGACGGGGTCCTTGACTGCCACGCGGGGCCGAGGGCCCGCGTGGCGGCGTCCCGGTAGTCGAAGATCTCGTTGACGAGCGCCTGGATGGCCTGTCGCGGCGCCTCTGTCCCGCTTTCCGCGTCGGCGGATCGCAGGATCGCGTTCGTGCCCCCGAAGAAGGCCTCCAGCGTCTCCCTCGGCGACGCTGCCCAGGCGGGCTGGGCGAACGCGATTCCCAGCGCCACGGCGAGAACCGATACCACGGGCTTGCGGTGGGTCATATCCCGCTAGGATAGGCCACTGCCGCGATTTTCCTGCCATCTTTTCTGTCCGGGGTTCTACCGGGTGGGGTCGTACCGGCGGATCTGGGCTGGCGGCGCTCACTTGCCGATCGCGGGCATCCCCGGTACTCTCGGGGTCCCATGCGCCATGTCCGCCTCGGCCGCACCGGCCTCCAGGTCTCCCGCCTCTGTCTCGGCACGATGACGTTCGGGCTGCAGTGCGACGAGCCGGCCTCGGTCGCCATCCTCGAC
>JACORX010000414.1 GCA_016179165.1 Candidatus Rokuibacteriota bacterium
CCATTGGTCACTTCCTCCGGTCACTCTATGAGCTGATCCGCCCGCAGCAGCAGCGAAGGTGGGATGGTCAGGCCAAGCGCCCGCGCAGTTTTGAGGTTGATCACCAGGAAGAACTTCGTCGGCTGCTCGACGGGCAGGTCGGCGGGCTTGGCCCCTTTGACGATCCGGTCCACGTAAACGGCCGCGCGCCGGAACAGTTCCGGAAAAGGTGCACTGTAAGCCATGAGACCGCCGACTTCCACGAACTCCCGCCAGGAGTACATGGCCGGCAGGCGCTGGTTGCTCGCGGCCTCGGCGATGATGTGTCGCGTCGAAGAGGTGATTGGATCGCCCACGACGTAGAGGGCGTGCGGGCGATCGCGCCTGAGCGTCGAGAGTTTCGTGGACAAGTCCTGGACGCTTCGGATCTCTAGCGGCTGGAGCACCAAGCCCAGGATACGCGCCGATGCCTGCGCGGCCTGCCACTCCTTCCTGGCACCCCCATTCCCTCCGTTCCAGAGCACCGCCACGCGAGTCGTTTTCGGGAAGGCTTCCCTCAACAGCTGCAGCCGCTTCCCAGCCAGTTCCGGCGCCACGAAGCTGAGGCCGGTGACGTTGCCGCCCGGCCGGGGGAGGCTCGCCACGAGGCCCGTGCTCACGGGGTCCGCCACGGCTGCCATGACGACCGGCACCGACGTCGTCCCTTCCTTGGCCGCCTTCGCCGCTTCGCTTCCGATTGCCACGATGACGTCCACCTTCGCGACGACCAGCTCCTCCACGAGGTCGGGAAGGAGTTCGGCCCGCATGAAGGCGCTCCGATACTCGATGATCAGGTTGCGGCCGACTTCGTAACCGAGCGCCTGCAGTCCCTCGAGGAAAGCGCGGCGCTCGGGGGACGGCTCCGGCATGATCGGCTGGATGTGAAGGTACCCGATCCGTACGATGCGGTCTGAGGTCGCCTGCGCCTCGGCGGCGAGCGGCACGGCGAGTAGCAGAAGCGCAACGAGGCCGGCTGGCCTAGCGAGTGTTGGGCTCACAAGCACTTCTCCACGCACCACCAATGGTCCGCCCAACGCCATGTGGCGGCGTCGTTTCAGAGCCGTGAGGATGAAGTCCAGCCCGAGCCCAGCCGTTTGGCTCTCGTAGAACTGGGCTGCCGAAATGAACTGGTCGTGTGCCTCGGGATGAAACTCCACGCTTCTCACCGAAGCGTGGAGCGAGCCTTCTTGATGACCTTCTCGGCAGGAATCCCGACGACCTTTCCGGACTTGAGCTGGCCCAGGCGACGCTCCGCCTCCTCAAGCCAGAGTTGCTCAGCATCCGCATCCGCTTCCTACTTTCGGTCAGAAGCCGGGGGATCGGGGGCCAGCCGCACGACCATCTTGCCGAGGTTGTCGCCGGAGAAGAGGCCGAGGAAGGCCTTGGGCGCATTCTCGATGCCCTCGACCACGGTTTCTTCGGATTTGATGCTCCGTTGCTTCAGCCAGCCGCCCACCTCGCCGACAAATTCTCCGTAGCGGTCGAAGTGGTCGGAGATGATGAAGCCCTGCATGAGGGCGCGGTTGGCGATCATGGAAAAAAGATAGCGCGGGCCGGGGTCGGGAATCTCCAGGTTGTACTGCGAGATCATGCCGCAGAGCGGGATGCGGGCCTGCGGGTTGAGCAGGCGCAGCACGGCGTCGAGGATCGGTCCGCCGACGTTCTCGAAGTAGATATCGACGCCCTTTGGGCAGGCCTCGCGGAGCGCGTCAACGCAGTCGCCGGCTGTCTTGTAGTTGATGGCGGCATCCGCCCCCAGCTCGCGCCTGACATAGGCGCACTTCTCGTCGGTGCCGGCCGTGCCCACGACGCGGCAGCCCAGGATCTTGCCCATCTGGACGACGAGCGAGCCCGTCGCCCCGGCGGCGCCGGAGACCACGAGCGTCTCGCCCGCCTTGGGCTTGCCGATCTCCTTGAGCCCGTACCAGCCCGTGAAGCCGGGGACGCCGAGGACGCCCAGGTAGGCCGACAGCGGCAGCGAGGCATCGAGCGGGGTAATCCCCTCGCCCGCCGAGACGAAGTACTCGCGCCAACCCTGCATGTTGCTCACGACCGCGCCTTCCTTGAGCTTGGGATGATTCGACTTCAGCACCTGCCCCACGGCCCGGCCGTCGAGCGGCTTGCCGACCTCGAAGGGCGGCGCGTACGACTTGCGGTCGTTCATGCGCCCGCGCATGTACGGGTCCACCGACATCCAGATGTTGCGCACGAGGATCTGGCCGGGCCCCGGCTCGGCCACGGGCGTCGTCTCGAGCCTGAAGTCGGTGGCCTTCGGCATGCCCGCGGGACGGGCTGCTAAGACGATCTGCCGGTTCACGGGTGCGGTCATCCGAGCCTCCTCAAGAGTTCGGCGCCGAAGAGCTCGGCCCTCCAGAGCCCGACGCCTTCCACCCGCGCGAGCGCATCGAGATCGCCCGGCGGATCGTGGGCCAGCTTGTCGATCAGGCGCTGCGGGAAAATCACGCCCGCGTCGAGCTCCACGAGCTTGGCGGCCTCGACGCGCCAGGCGCGGAGCGCCTCACTCCGCCGCTGGACGGCGCCGGAGGCGCGGGGCCGCGGGTTCGGGCGCCGCACGGGCAGCTCGGCGTCCGGAACGGCCAGGCCGCGCTCGACCGCCGCAAGGATCGCCTCGCCCGCTCGGCGCACGACGTTGATCGTGCACCCCTTGATCGTGAGGATCGTGTTGCTGTCGCGGGGCTTGAGCACCGCCAGCGCCACCAGCACCTCGTTGCCCAGGATCATGAAAGGCGGGCGGTCGACCTTGATCGCCAACGTCTCGCGTGCCTGGTGGAGCTCGCGCAGCACGGCGAGCCCGCGGCCGTCGAGGTCCTTCGCCCCCTTGAGCCTCATGTAGGCGTCGGGGTCGGCGGCCTTCTCGGGCGCCGGCATGGCGGCGATCAACGCGCACTCTTCCTCGACCCAGATCTCTCGCCCCTTGGCGCGCAAAGCCTCCAGCAGCTTCTCCCGCAAAGGTATCAGGTGGAGCACGTCGTTGAGCGCGTAGGTCTCCTGGGCCGGGCTCAACGGGCGCTTGGACCAGTCGTCCTTCTGGCGCGAGGGACCCGGGTCCACGCCGATGAAGTCGCGCAGGAGCCCGTCAAGCGACAGCGACGTCACGCCGAGAAAGCGCGCGGCGATGGCCGTGTCGAAGATGTTGGCGACCGAGAACCCGTAGAGCCGCTTGAGATAGCCGAGATCGTTGTCGGCGGCGTGCAGCACCTTGACCACGCCCGCATCCTCGAAGAAGGAGCCGAGCGGCTCGAGCGTGGGCAGCGCGAGCGGGTCCACCAGGTGTCCCCGGCCCCGGTCGTCGGCCACCTGCACCAGGCAGAGCTTGACCGGGTGGTGGTGAAGGCCGTCGGCCTCGGTGTCGATGGAGAGCGTCTTGGTGCGCTTGAGAGACGCGACAAGCGCGTCCATCTCTTCGGGGGTTCGTATCCAGCGCGGCGGCGTCATGGGTCTCAGTTATACTACCGCGGCAGTCGACACCCTTGCCGAGGAGGATTCGAACCATGAAGATCGCGGGATCCGTTGCGGTGATCACGGGTGGCGCGTCGGGGCTGGGCCGGGCGACGGCCGAGCGGCTGCTGGCGGGCGGCGGCAAGGTCGCGCTCCTCGACCTGCCCACGTCCGCCGGCGTCGAGGTGGCCAAGCAGATGGGGGGCAACGCCCTCTTCGCGGCCTGCGACGTCACCAGCGCCGACGAGGTGACGGCGGCGCTCGAAGCCGCCGTGGCGAAGCTGGACGCCGTCCACGTGCTCGTCAACTGCGCCGGCATCGGCAAGGCGGACAAGACCTTCGGGAAGCGCGGCTCAGCCGATCTCGCGGGCTTCACTCGGGTGATCCAGGTCAATCTGATCGGTACCTTCAACTGCATCAGGCTGGCCGCCGGGCACATGGCGAAGAACCAGCCCAACGAGGAGGGCGAGCGGGGCGTCGTGGTCAACACGGCCTCCGTCGCCGCCTTCGACGGCCAGATCGGCCAGGCGGCCTACTCGGCCTCCAAGGGCGGCATCGTCGGCATGACCCTGCCCATCGCCCGCGACCTGGCGGAGCTGGGCATCCGCGTCTGCACCATCGCGCCCGGGCTCTTCGACACCCCGCTCCTGGCGGGGCTGCCGGAGCCCGTGCGCCTGGCGCTCGGCAAGCAGGTCCCGTTCCCCCCACGCCTCGGGCGCCCGGCCGAGTACGGGGCGCTCGCCGCCCACATCGTCGAGAACGCCATGCTCAACGGCGAAACCATTCGCCTCGACGGCGCGATCAGGATGCAGCCGCGATAGGGCAACCTACCTCGGGGCGCTGACCTCGAGGTGCGCGCGCTCGGCTGCGGCCGCCAGTCGCCTATCGTAGGTGATGAGAGCCGCGAGATCCTCGCGGACGGCGAGGGCCGTGGCAAGATGGATGGCGTCGAGCGTCCGGAGCGTCGGGGGATCCAGGGCCGCTGCGGCCGCGAGGATCCGCCGGTCCACCTCCACCAAGGCGATCCGCGTCATCACCTGGCGCGACCGGCGACGCTCGCTCGCGCCGAACCCGGCTCGTCGCAGCGCGCGTGGGACCTCCGCGAGCGCCACGGCGCTCGACACGCGCTCGGGCCGTCCCTGGAGGTACTCGACCAGGGCCGAGGACTCCGGCTCGGCCACGACAAGCTTGACCAGGGCCGATGAGTCCAGGTAGACGACGGTCACCGGGATTCGTCGCGGAGCCTGGCGAGGGCGCGGCTGGCCCGTCGCGATGACCGCCGGCCGAGGGGCGCGCCGAGGTCCAGGACGTCACCGGCAGCCGGCGTCGCCCGCCCCGCAGCGATCAACCGCTCGAGTGCCGACGCTTTCGCGCCTGCCGGGGCAAGCACGGCCACGCGATGCCCTCGCTCCCTAACCTCCAGGGTCTCGCCAGCCTTGACGCGCCGGAGGTAGACGCTCAGGTTTTGCCTCAGCTCGCGGACACCGATCTCTCCCGCGCGGTATCGCATGTAGCACACGGTAGCACATCGAGACCCGGCGACAAGGGGGCCTCCGTCTCGCCGGGCGACTTCGAGAAGCGCCGCACCACCCTCAACCTCGTGCGCCGCCTGGAGCCCCTCGGCTACGAGGTCACTCTCGGGCCAAAGGCCGCGTGGACGACCTGGCTTTCATAGCAGGGGTCGTGGCGCTGCAAGCCAGACAGGGCGCCTCAAGGCGTGACCTGCATTCCTGGCAGAAGGCTGCGTCGGCGGGGTTCTGGTGCTGGCACCGAGGACACGCGATCATGCGCGGCTCAGCCCAAGTTCAGAACGCGACGACACGGCACGGCTTAAAGCGCCCTCCGCAATCGCCTGAGCAGGTCCTTGCCGAAGTGAAGGGCGTGCTCGACGCGCTGGACCCAGTCCCGCGCCTGGGCCTCGGTGACGAGGGTCTCCTGGTAGAAGGCTGGGCTCCTGACCTTGGCAAGCTCCTGCGAGAGGGCCGTCAGGGAATCCAGAACGCCGGCGTCGACGTCGATGCCACGGGTCCGGAGCGCGTGGGCGAAGACTGGAGCGGGATCGTGGGTCTTCGGGTAGTCCACGCTCATCTCGTTGAGCAACGCCTTGATCGCCAGCTCCAACGCTTCCTGAGCACGACGAGTGGCCAGGTTCCACGCCTCGTCGTCGAGGGCTCTTCTCATCTCACCGGCGATCTGTCGGGCCTCACCGATAAGACGATCGGCCCGCTCGCCGTTGGTCACAGGTCGACGACCTCGCCGGGACGCCAGTCGGGCTTGAGGTCCCAGTACCAGCTCCCGTCCGGCAGCTCGACTCGCGTGGAGCCCAGCGCGGCCATGCGTCGGCGCACGGCGTCCAGCTCCCGCTCAAGGACGGCCTCGGGATCATACAGGATCACGCCGTGGTGAGCGATGTCGAGCAGGATCCACGGATGTCGGACCAGATCGTCCACCGAGTGCGGGACAGGTGACGGTGTGGGCTGGTACCCCGCGCGAACCAGCGCCTGGTACTCCGGGCTCGCGTCGATGCGGTCCCACATCCCGCGCAGGCGGGAATCCCCGAGGCTCGGCCTCCGCGTCACCACGTAGAGGTCGAGGTCGCTGTCAGGCCGGGCCCGGCCACGTGCCACCGATCCGAACAGCGCGATGGCCACGAGGTCGTCGCCGATGGCGGCGCGATACTCCGCGACGACCCGGCCGGCCAGGGCGCTCCACTCGGGCGAAAGCGGCGGAGAGATCATCGCCCGATCTTACCCCAGCCCTGCACACCGGGAGCCGCGCATTAGCCCACCGATCTCAGCTCCGCCTCCGCCCGCTCCAGCCAGAACCGCATGTCCATCTCGCGGTAGAGCGTCGTCGCGGTCGTGAGGTGCTCCCGGGCCTGCTCGCGCTGGCCCGTGCGCTGGTAGGGCTTGCCGAGGCCGAGGTGGCAATGGGCGGCAAGCGGGCCCATACCGAGCTCGATCGCCAACGCCTGCGCGTCCTGGTAGAAGATGTCGCTTTCCGAGACGTCAGCCCCGAGACTGGCACAGTCCCCGAGAAGGCGTAGCGCCCATGCTTCGTAGCCGCGCTCACCAAACTGGCGCGCCCTCATCAACGCATTGCGGCCTGCATCTTGTGCGGCTCGAACGTCACCGCTTTCGAGGTACGCTTCGCCGAGATTCACGATGAAGAGGCTCCGATGTGCGCCAAATCCACGAACCTCGAAACGGTCGAGGGCTTCTCGAAGCCTTATCAGTCCTTCGTGGCGGCCTGACAACGCCTCAACATGCCCCAGCAGCCAGCCGAGATTCGCGAGCCACCATTCGAGCTTCCACTCCTTGGCTATGTCGAAACCGCGCTGAAGCAAGACGTGCGCGCCATCGAAGTTCGCGCGCAGGCGATGCACGTAACCCAGCCCCCACGCGGCGATTCCTATCGTGAACGGTTGAGACGCCTCCTCGGCAAGTCGCAGAGCTGCTTCACCGTCGGCGATCGCGGCTTCGAATCCTCCCCGCTCGGCGTGCGTTAGCGCGAGATAGGCCCTCGCTGCAACGGCTGGCGGCACTAGATGCCCATAGTAGCTACCTCGCGGCACACGAGGTGCCAACCCGAGGACCTCGTGGGCGCTCGCCTCTGCGCGCACGTAGTCGCCCCGGCAGTGCCACGAAAAGGTCAGGACCACCGAGGCATGGGCCACAATGCTTGGCTCATCGGCCGCCTGCCCGAGGCCTCGGGCCTCCAGCGCGTAGTCAGTCGCCGCGCGAAGGTCGCCCTGATTCCACCGCAGATTCGCAAGGCCAACGACGGACCGGGCGCGCCGTACGGCATCATCGATCTGTTCCGCAAGCGTCGCCGCTTCGCGGAGGTATCGCTCGGTGCGCTCGAGATCGCCGCTGAAGCGTAGCGCCTGGCGCAGCAACAAACGCACGTCGACGGCGGTGCGAATTAGGTCGGGTTCTGGGGGCAGCTGTTCGATCGAAGTCAATGCTGCCTCTAGGTAGCTGACCGCTTCGCGACCGGCCGACCGCGCGAGGGCCTTCTGTCCCGCCTGATAGAGGTACCTTGCCGCCTTTGCCCAATCCTGGCCCCGTACGGCATGGTCTGCGAGCCGCTCTATGTGTTCAACGAGTCGATCCGCATATGTCGCCTCGATCGCGACGACGATCCGTGAGTGGAGCCCGCGGCGCCGCGTCTGCAGCAGGCCGCCGTACGTGACCTCGTGCGTGAGCGCATGCGCGAAGGCGTACTCGAGATCCGGTAACAGCCCCGTCTCGTAGAGGAACCCGGCGGCCTGCAAGTGGCTGAGTCCGCTGCGGAGCACCTCGTCGGGGAGGTCGGCGATCGCCTGGAGCAGCGCGAACGGCACGTCCTTGCCGACGACGGAGGCCGTCTGGAGCAGCCGTTTGTCCTCCGGCACGAGCCGGTCGATGCGCGCGGCTAGCATCGCCTGGACTGTGGCAGGGAACTTGATCGCCTGGACCGGTTGCGCCAGCCGGTACCGGCCTCGGTCACCCGCCAGCGCCTTCGTCTCGACCAGCGTCCGGACGCTCTCCTCCAGGAAGAACGGGTTCCCGCGCTTGACGAGGAGTTGCTTGAGCGGCGCCAGCCCGGGATCGCCGCCGAGGAGCGCCTCCAGCAGCTCCCCGGCACTCTCGGCCGGGAGCGTGGCCCGCCGTAGCCTGCCCGCACTGATTGCAGAACTGGACCCCGGCCGGGAGTTCTGCGCCGCAACTGGAGCAGGTCGGGGCGAGCCGGGCGCCGCACTCGAAGCAGAAGCGTGACTGCGGTGGATTCTCGTGCTGGCACCGGGGGCACTTCATCCCGGAGTCACCATATACGCACACGCAAGTCCTGATGGGCGGAATTGCAGAAATTCTGCTAATATGATGTCGGAGGTGGATCGATGGCTTCTCGCGCGCCTGGCACGACGACGACCCTGATCGTCTCCCCGAGGGGGCAGATCACCTTGCCCAAACCCGTGCGCGCACGCCTGCGGCTCGCCCCAGGCTCCGTCCTGCTGCTGCGGGAGAAGGCCGGGAAGATCGTCCTGGATCCCGCCGCGGTGACCCCAGTCTCGCACTATGCCGACGAGGAGATCGAGCGCCTGGTCGGGGCGGATCGCGTCAGCCCGCGTGAGCGGACGGCGCTCCGCCGGCGCTGGGGCTTGAAGGCGGGCGTGCGGCGCCGTCGCAGTCGTGGCTAACCTCCGTGTCTTCCTCGACGCCAACATTCTCTTCACCGCCGCATACAGCCCGGACGGACTCTCGGCGCTCCTGGTCGAACTGGGAGCGGCGGGCCGCGTCACGCTCCTGACCTCGCCCCTCGCAATCGTCGAGGCCGAAAGGAATCTCGAGGCGAAGCGACCGGTGGCTCTGCCCACGCTACGGAGGAGCCTTACCGCCGTTCGCGTCGTCAGAGAGCCGGCGCCGGCCGACGTCGAGCGGCTGACACCTCCGGAGCTGGCCTCGAAGGATCGGCCACTCCTCGCGGCGGCGATCGCCGCCCACGCCACCCACTTCGTGACGGGCGACGTGGCGGACTTCGGACGCTGGATGGATCGGCGCGCCGGAGTACCGCTCCGGGTCATGACGCCACGGCAGTTCCTCACGGAAGTGCACCCATGATTGCCTCTGCCTGGTCCAGCCAGAACCGCATGTCCACCTCGCGGTACATCTCAGGAGGCTAGAAACGACTGAGGCGAAGGTCGCTGATGTCCAGGCTGGTAGAGCCGGTCGTCAGAAGCTCGGCGACCATCTCGCCAGCCGCGGGGGAATGCTGGAAGCCGTGGCCGCAGAAGCCGATGGCTAGGTAGAGGCCCCCGATCTCCGGCGCCCAGTCGAGGATGCCGCGGCCGTCCGGGGTGAGCGGCCGCAATCCCGCCCAGGCGTGGCGGACCTGGGCGTGCTCGAGCGCCGGCACGCGGCGCACCGCCTTCTCCACCGTCTGCTCCAGCACACCCCAGTCCACGCTCGCCGTGTACTCCGTCTGCGCCCCGATGTCGCCCGGGCTCATCAGGATCGCGCCCTGCTCGCTCCGGCAGTAGAAGCCCGACGTGATGTCGGTCACCAGCGGCATCGGATGCCTGATCTCGGTGAAGGCGTCGGTGACGAAGATGTGACGCTTCCGGGGATCGACCGGCAGATCCAGGCCCATCATTTTCCCCACCAGCGGCGCCTGCGGCCCGGCGGCGTTGATCACGAGACGTGTCCCGATGCGTCCCGCAGGTGTCACGACGGCGCTGACCTTGCGGCCGTCGAGCTCGATCCCCGTGACCGGCGTGTCCTCGAAGAACTTGACCCCGCCCGTCCGGGCCCGGGCCGCGTAGGCCTGGACCACGTCGTTGGGTGAGGCGTAGCCGTCCGTCGGCCCCCAGACGGCCGCGATCGCATCGTCCACGAGAAGCCCCGGCACGATAGCCTTCGCGTCGTCTGGCGTGATCATCCTCACGTCGGCGCCCATGCTCTGCTGGAGCGCCACGTTCTTCGTGAAACGCGCGACGTCCGTCTCGCTCGACAGGATGAAGAGGTAGCCCTCCTGGCGGAAGTCGCACGGCACGCCCATCTCGTCCTCGAAACGCTTGAAGAAGGCGATGCCTCGTAGTGAGAACTCGATCTCGACCCGCGTGGCGAACTGCACGCGGATCCCGCCCGCGGCCTTGCTCGTCGAGCCCGAGCCGATCGCCTCGCGCTCGAGCACCACGACGTCGCGGGCCCCGCGCTTCGAGAGGTGGTAGGCGATGCTCGAGCCGATGGCGCCCGCGCCGATGATGACGATGTCGGCCGTCCGCGGCAGGGCGCTCATGCCTCGATCACCCGCGTCACCGGATGCGCCCCGATCTCACCGCCCATCCAGCCCGGGACGACCGCCGAGAAGCGCCCCGCGGTGCCGCCCGCCACGACCACCATGATCTCCTCCACTGACGGAAACTTGGGTATGAGGGCGTCGGGGTCCGAGGCGCCGATATTCTTCAACCGCCCGCTCTCTGCGCCGTCAGGCCCCGGCTCGAGCTCCCGGGCGCGGCGGCGCACCGTTTCGAACAAATGCCGCTTCACGTCCCGCTTGCTCCAGCCTGCCTCTCCGATGGTCTTCGCGTGCTCGGGGCCGATGACCCAGAGCGTGTGGCCGTAGAGCGGGAAGCTCTTGTGGTTCCACACGCCGGCGGCCGACCAGCCGAGCGAGGCCACGAGCTGCGCCGGCTCGCGGCTCAGGTGGTCGTTGATGATGAAGGGCCCCTCTCCCGGGAAGACCGTCACCGTGCTTTCGCCGGGGGCATGCCCGCGCTCGACGTGGAGCGGCTCCCACGGAGAGACCTCCTCGTGCTCGCCGATGCAGTACGTGTAGCGGCCGGGGTGGCCGAGCGTGGACATCGAGATCTCTCCCGCCTTCGCCCCGCCCAGGTTGATCATGACGAGCCGCAGCGCGCGGCCGATCGTGGCGTTGGCGCGGTAGCCGGGGCCGAACACGCCGGCCGCGCAGTTGACGCCGAGGCGGGCGCGGATCGGGCCGTTGATGATGACGAGGGGCGACGTCGCGTTGGTCGTGCCCGACTGGCCGTGGAGGTTGAAGGCCGGGTCGCAGGCCGCCTCGACGACGGCCAGGACGACCGGGAAATACTCCGGCTTGCAGCCCGCCATGACGGCGTTGATCGCGAGCTTCTCCACCGTCGCGCGGCCGTAGTTGGGCGGCACCTCCGCCACGAGCGCCTCCGGCGCGCGCGACGCGCCGCCCAGCATGCGCTCGACTCGCTCGCGCGTCGGCGGGACGACCGGCAGGCCGTCTACCCCGCAATTCCACCGATCATCAGCCGTGGCGTCGTTCACGCTCACGGGGGAAAGTTTACACTCAGAGGCCGTGCCATGTGCGGGAGCCCGAGCCCGAGCGAGTGAGCTAA
>JACORX010000041.1 GCA_016179165.1 Candidatus Rokuibacteriota bacterium
CCAGCCTGAACCATTTCGATCCGGAGAGGTCGGCCCGGTGCTCGAACCACTTGACGTACACGTTGCAGCCGACGTAGTTGCACACCGTGATGGTCGGGAACGGGATGGGCTTGCCCGGCCCCATGCCGCCGTCGAGGTACAGGCCGATGTCGGCCTTGACGTAGGCGCAGTTGTCGCTGGAGTAGCCCGCCTGCTCCGCCTTGAGGATCAGCGGCAGCGACTTCTTCCGGATGGCGGCCTGGAGCGCCGTCACCTCGGGGAACATCGGCAAGATGTGGCAGGCGCGCAAGAGCTCCACGCAGTTCCCGGAGATCATGAGCGCCCCCGTCGGCACGCCCTCGGCTTCGGCGCGGCCGAGCTCGTCCATCCACGCGGCCATGAGCCGCCGCGAGTGCTCGTGCACCTGGCCCTGGTACTGCCGCTCCGTCACTGGAGTCGCCATCTTCATCCTCCTGATCTATTCAGCCCTCGCCGGCAGCGTCCCAGCTCGAACAGCGAGCTCAGTCGAAGAGCATGGATTCGACGAAGGTTTCGATCTCGTTCCGGGTGCGCTCGAAGGTCCACATCTTCTCCTCGAACTCGACCAGGAGGTGCGGCACGCCCGCCTTCTCGAGCCCCTGCTTCATCAGCACGTAGTCGAAGAGCGCGGGCTCGCAAAACTTGGCCGGCATGAAGATGACCGCGCCGGCGCGCGCACGACGCACCTTCTCGAGGAGCCCGGTCGAGCGGTGCTCTCGGCCCTCGTGCCTCGTCGACGAGGGCTGGGCCTGGTCCACGTAGGCCGCGCCCAGCCGCTCGAAGGGGTCGCCGTCCGCCGTCACGTCCGAGGTGAACCAGCGCCAGCCGAGCATGAGGTCGTCCTCGACCACGTAGCAGCCGGCCTCTTCCAGCACCTCGAGGAGCCCCAGCGGCGGCTGCTCGCAGAAGGTCCCCTCGATCACCACTCTCAGCCGGTCGCGGGGCCGGGCGGCCCGTCGCGGGATGGCCTCGAGGAGCGCGTTCACCCAGGCGATGCCGTCCTCGGGCGGCGCCATGGTCAGCGCGCGGAGCGCGGTGTAGAGCTCGACGGTCGAGAGCTTCTGGGGCTCGGCGATCCTGAGGGCGTACAGCGCCCGGATGCCGGTGCGGAGTGTGTTGAAGGTCTCGATGCTCTCGGCGAGCGCCGTCGGCGTCACCCGGAGATCCCAGGCATCCTCGAAGCGCGCCGCGAGGCGCTTGATCTCGGCGGCCATGTAGGCGGCGACGGCGGGCGAGGTCGAGTTCTGAGGCAGGTGGAGGTATTCGACCAGAACGTCGCCGAAGTTGCGCTGGTAGATGCTCGAGAGGTTGCGGGCGACGTCGCAGATGTTGGAGAAGACGAAGCCGTCCACACCCTTGCAGAGACCCTGGAAGCCCAGCTCCAGGCTCGACTTGGCGATGGAGCAGACGAAGGACTGGAAGCGCGCGTCGGCATGGGTCAGCTCGACGGAGGTGCCGCCGCCCAGGAACGCCAGCGGCAACATCCCGGCCGCGTGGATGACCTCCACCGGCGCCCAGACGGGATAGGAGGCCACGACCCGACCCTCGGGGTGCTGCGCCTTCCACCGCTCCGCGGCCGCGCCGATTGGCAGGGCCACGAGCTCCCGACACTCTGCGAGGACCTGGTCCGCCGTCATGCCGGCCTCCTGTTGTCGGCGGCCTGGAGCTCGGCGCTGCGTGGCGCGGCCTCCAGGAAGCCGTAAAGGAAGAGCGCCCCCACCTCGGACGCGAGCGTGCGGGCGTCCTCGCGGGAGCGCAGGAAGGGGCGGGTCGCGATGCCGTTGAGCATGCCGAGGAGCAGGTTGGTCCCCGAAAGCAGCTCGTCGCCCGACCGGTCGTGAGGATCGAGCTCGCGCAGGACCGCGAGCCCCCGCGTGAGGTACGACTGCCGCTTCGCCGAGATTTCGTCGCGCCTGGGGCCCGAGAGGAGCTCCCAATCGCGGTTGATGATCTTGAGCGCGGCGGCCTGGCGGAAGCCGAAGTCCAGGTGGGTGCGGATCACCGCGAGCAGCCTGATCTCCGGGGTGCGCGCCCCGGCGAGCGCGTCGTCGAGCTCTTCGATCAAGCGGTCGAGCGAGCGGTCGAGGACGAGGAACAGAAGCTCGTCCTTGCCGCCGACGTAGTGATAGAGCCCCGCCAGCGACAGCCCCGCGGAACGGGCAATCTCCCGGATTGAAGCCTGGTGGAAGCCCCGCCGCGCAATCACGTCGCACGCCGCCTTCAGGATGCCCTCGTACCGCTCGCCGATCGCCATTCCGAACCTCCCACCGAACGCTCGTTCGGTTGGCGGTTAGACTAGGCGCTTTTGTCAGGCTTGGGAATCGGGCGAACGCCTCATTTTTCTAGTGCATACGAGCTATATTCTTGGGGGGCTAGGGCCGGAGGCCCTGGATGTAGAAGGAGCCCGTGGCGAGGGCGATGAGCCGGCCCTGGCCATCCGTTACCCGCGCCTCGATGACGCCGATCCGGGTGCTCCGGTCCGCAACTTTGGCCTCGGCGAAGAGCAGCCCGGCGCCGGCCGGGGCCAGGTAGTTGATCTTGATCTCGAGCGTCGCGCAGCGCTCCCCTGGCGTCAGCCGCGAAGTCAGCGCCCCGCCCATGGCGTAGTCCACGAGCGAGTACATGACGCCGCCGTGGACGACGCCGTGCGGGTTGAGGTGGCGGGACTCGGCCGTCAGCTCGAAGCGGCAGGTCCCGTCCCCCATGTGGGCGCAGCGCGCCCCCAGGAGCTCCGCGAACGGCCCCACGCCCGGATCGTTTCTTTCGTCGCTCATCTAGGTCCTCCTCACGACAGCCCCGAGCAGATTTGCTCCCGCGCAGAGGACCGCCGCCAAGACGAAGAGACCCGAGAGGGCCACTGCGGGAGCCATCGCCGCCCAGCCGAGCCCCATCAGGATCTCGGCAGTTCTCAGCACCACCCCGGCCACGAGAACCCAGAGAGCCACCGCGCGCAGCTGCGGCCAGGGCAGCTCCCTGCCCTCGAGAACGGGGATGAGGCGGAAGGTCATGGCGATGGCGACTGCCGTGAGGAAGCCCACCGCGACGAGGTGCCTCACGGCGTCCGTGAGGAGATGCGCCTCGCCACCGCCCCAGGCGGTTCCGACCCCAGCGGCCGCGCCCACGACCGCCGCCCCGAGGGACGCGACGGCCAGGCGGAAAATGCGCGACTCTGGAGCGCTCCGCGACACCATGGGCAGCATCACCCCGGCCTGTCTCAGCACCCCTCCAGCGATCAGCATCGCCGCGACCGATCCGAGGACGACCAGCTCGCCAAGCCTCGCCGCCCGTCCATCGCCGGCCCACTCACCCGCGGCGGCGAGCGCCGCGCCGAGACCAAGCAGCCACGGCAGGGCGCGCGCGAGCGCGGCCGGGACATTCCAGCGGGGCACGAACATGGGCCCGGCGCGGAGGAGCACCCCGCTTACCCAGCCGATGACGCCACCCAGGAGCGCCATCGAGTGCACGGCACGCATCGAGTCGAGCGGAGGCACGGCCAGCCCGGCATTGACCGCCCGCCAGCGGAGGAACGTCTCGCACAGACACGCGGCGGCGATCCAGCCGCTGCTGGCGGCGAGATGACGGCGGAGCGGCCCGAGAGGCGGCGGGTCGAGACAGCGCCAGACCCACCCGGAAAAGACAAGAAAACCAAGAGCCTGCAGCACCGCGCCGGCCAGCACCGCCCCAGGCACGCCGCCCGACGTCCCAGCGACGCGGAGCGCGAGCGCCGCGAGCATGAGCGCGAGCACCGGATGCGTGAACGCCGACCGCGCGGTGACGCGCCCCGTAAAACGCGCGAAGAGATGGTGCGCCACGCCCACGATGAGCATCCCGAAGAAGCCGAAGATCTGGAGACTCGCGTGGAGGAGCCGCCACTCGACTGCGACGGCCGGGGCGCCCACATACAGCCACGCCAGCAGGGCGACACCGATCGGCGCGCCGCCACCGACCGCGGCGGCGTAGGCGAGGAGCGCGAAGGGGCGGTAGACCGGCTCTTCGCGGGGCGGGCCGGGGACGCTCAGTAGGGCCGGCTCTCGCGCCCCATCAGCTCGCGCGCGACAATGGTCTTCATCACCTCGGCCGTGCCGTCGCCGATCTCGAGGCCGATGACGTCCCGCATGCGCTGCTCGAAGGGCAGCTCGTCGGTGTAGCCGTAGTGGCCGTGAAAGAGCAGGCACTGGTGGATGGTCTCGACGGCCAGCTTCGGCGCCCACCACTTGGTCATCGCCGATTCCTTCGTATGCGGCCGGCCCCGGTCGGCGAGGCAGAGCGCCCGGTAGCAGAGGCCGCGGCAGGCGTCGATGTGGGTCGCGGCTTCGGCGATCTTGAAGGACACGCCTTCGAACGTCGCGAGGGTCTTGCCGAAGGCCCGGCGCTCCTTGACGTAGTCCATGGTTTCTTCCAGCGAGATTTGGGCCGCCCCCAGGCACGCGAGCGCGATGCCGACGCGGTTGTAGTCGAAGCCGCGCATCACCTGGTAGAAGCCCTGGCCTTCCTCTCCCAACCGGTGCGAATCGGGAACGCGCACGTGGTCGAAGGCGAGGACGCCGCGTCCAACCGAGTGCGAGCCCATGTCGCGCATGGGGCTCCGCGAGACGCCGGGGAGGTCGAGTGGGACGAGGAAGGCCGTCACGCCCCTTGCCCCTCCGCCCACGCCCGTGCGCGCGAACAGGACCGCCGATCGCGCGACCATCGCGAGACTGATCCCCGACTTCTCTCCGGTGATCAGGTAGCCGTCGCCGTCGCGCTCGGCCCGGCAGGCGAGGTGGGCGGCGTCCGAGCCGACGCCGGGCTCTGTCAGCGCGAGCGCGATGACCTCCTCGCCGCGCGCCGTCGGCGGCAGCCAGCGCTTCTTGATCTCCTCCGTCCCGTTCGCGCCCACGATCTCTCCCGCGAGCCCGGCGAGCTGGAGGCCGTACGTGCAGCCGAAGTCCCCTCGCGCGATCTCCTCCATCGCCAGTCCGAAGGTCAGGTAGTCCGATTCCTGGCCGCCGTACGCGGGCGGCATTCGGAGCCCGAGAAGCCCCAGCTCTCCCATCTGGCGCCATGTCTGCCAGGGGAACTCGCCGCTCCTGTCCCAATCGCGCGAGTGCGGCGCGAGCTCCTTGCGGGCAAAAGCGCGGAGGGTTCGGACCAGCTCTTCCTGCTCGGGGGTCAGCGACAGGTCCATGGTGTCCTCGTGTCCTACGCTGCGTGGAAGACGGGCTTGCGCTTCTCGGCAAAGGCGCGGAGCCCCTCGACCGCCTCCGCCGTACACATGTGGGCGGCGACCAGCGACAGCTCGAGCTCGAGCCCGCCGGCGAGATCGGCATCGAAGGCGCGGTTGACGAGGCTCTTGACCGTGCGCGCCGCCGAGCTGCTTCCGGTGGCGAGCGCGCCCGCCATCTCATCCACGACGGCGCCGAGCGTGCCTTGGGGCGCGACGCGGTTGACGAGCCCCCAGTCGAGCGCCTGCGCGGCGCTGAGCCAGCCGCCCAGCAGCATCATCTCCTTCGCGCGACGGGCGCCGATCAGCCGCGGCAGGCGCTGGCTGCCGCCGCCGCCCGCGACCAGGCCGAAGTTGGCGTGCTGGTCACCCAGCCTCGCGGCCTCATCAGCGACGACGAGGTCGGTCACGAGCGTCAGCTCGAGCCCGCCGGCCAGTGCGAAGCCGTGAACGCCCGCCACGACCGGCACCGGCAGGGCCTCGATGCGGTTGAAGACGCGGTGCCAGAGCCGCATGAAGCGCGCCCACTTCTCCGGGTCCGGCGACAGCTCCCGGACGGCCTTGAGATCCGCGCCGGCGCAGAAGGCACGCCCTGCGGCCTGCAGCGTGACGACGCGCAGCGTCTGATTGCCCTCGACGGCGGCGCAGACCCTGTCGAGGTCATCGAGCAGGGCCGGGCTGATGGCGTTGAGCTGCTCCGGGCGATTGAGCACGACGTGCGCGATGCCGCCCTTCGCGGCGTAGCTTACGGTGCCGAGTTCCATGGGCATCTCCTCCGACGGAGCCACGAGCCCCGGCGCCGTCACACCCTGCCTCACATCATGGTATAGCCGCCGCTCACGGACAGGGTCTGGCCCGTGATGAAGCTTGCGGCGCCGGATGCCAGGAACACGACGGCGCCCGCCACGTCCTCCGGCTTCCCGATGCGGCGCAGCGGGTAGGCCTTGGCGATGCGCGCCTGCATGTCCGCCGTACCCCATGCCTTGTTGCTCTCCGCTGCCCACATGCTGAGGCTGCCGAAGTCCTCCTCGGACGCGGGCATGGTCATGCCGGGACAGACCACGTTGAGCCGGATGCCGTGGCGCCCGACTTCACGGGCTACGCTCTTCGTGAGCGCGATGACGCCCGCCTTGCAGGCGCCGTAGACGGCCTCGCGGAACTCGCCCATGCGGCCGGCGTCCGAGCCCAGGCTTACGATGACGCCCCCCTTGCGCGCGATCATGCCGTCGAGAACCGCGCGCGTGCAGTTGATCATGCCCCAGAGATTGATCTGGACCTCCTTCTCCCATTCGGCGCGCTCCTTCTCGACGAAGAGCCGGTCGAGTGTCCAGCCGACGTTGTTGACGAGCACGTCGACCGCGCCGGCCCGTCCCTCGACCTCGCGGACCATGGCCTGGACGGACTCCCACTTGGTCACGTCGGTCGCCACCACGGCCGCCGACGCCGCTCCCGCCTTGCGCGCTTCTTCCACCACCTTGCCGCCCTGCCCCGCGTCGATCTCGGCGATGCTGACGTGCGCGCCCTCGCGGGCGAAGGCGAGGCTGATGGCCCGCCCGATATTCGATCCGCCGCCCGTAACGATGACGCTCTTGCCCTTGAGGTTCAGCTCCATCCCGTATGCCCTCGCTCTGGTGCTGTGTGTGTCACCATGCTCCGCTCATCATGCTGTTCCACATCTAACCCGCCTTCGCGGACGCGCCCGCGATGCGCTCGGCGACCAGCTGGCGGAGCCGGTACTTCTGGATCTTGCCGCTCGGGGTCATCGGGAACTCGGAGACGATCTCGAGGCGTTCCGGGAACTTGTGGCGCGCGAGCTGGTGGCTTTCCAGGAACGCGGAAATCTCGGGGAGTGTCAGAGACTGCCCTTCGTGCGGGATGACGACGGCGCAGCCGCGCTCACCCAGCCGCGGGTCGGCCACGCCCACGATGGCGACTCCAGAGATCTTGGGATGGGTGAACAGCAGGTTCTCGACCTCGACGACGGGGATGTTCTCGCCACCCCGAATGATCACGTCCTTGGTTCGCCCCGTGATGGACACGTACCCGTCCCGATCGAGCGTCGCGCGGTCGCCCGTCTTGAACCAGCCGTCGGGCGTGTGGCCGTCGACCGTGAACTCGGGCCGCTTGAAGTAGCCGGCGAACTGGGCCGGGCCGCGGACGAGAAGGTCCCCCTCCCCGCCCCTGGGGAGCTCCTGTCCGGCCTCATCCACGACGCGGAGCTCCATACCGGGAAGCGGCACGCCGTCGGTGGTGAACGCTTTCTCCTCCGGGTCGTCGAGGCCGTTGCAGGTGACGAGACCGTTCTCGGTCATGCCCCAGCCGGCCGAGATCACGCACTTGAGCCGCTCGCGGGCGTCCTTCACCAGCTGGCGCGGGATCGGCGCGCCGGCCGAGATGAAGACGCGGAGCGAGCCCATGTCGCGCGGCGCCTGAGTGTACGTCAGGTCGCGGAGGAACGGCGTGGCGCCCATCGTAAACGTCACCCGCTCGGCCTCGATCACCCGCGCCGCCTCCTCGACGTTCCAGACGTCCATCCACACCGCCGTGGCTCCCAGCAGGAGATTCAGGCAGTAGCCGAACAGATAGCCCGTCTGGTGGCCGAGCGTCGAGGCCATGAGCAGCACGTCGCGGTCCGTGAAGGCGAGCCGTTCGATCGCCGTGTAGATGGTCGACAGCGTCGTGTTGGGCGTGTGCATCACGCCCTTGGGCTCTCCCGTCGTCCCTGACGTGAAGACCACCTCGTGGACGGTGTTCGGGTCGCTGCCGGGCAGCGGCCGGCGGCCCGGCTTCACTTCCCAGGCCGTATCCGCGAGCGTCGCGAACGGCTCCATGCCGGCGGGCGCGTCCCCGCGCGCCACGAAGATGCGCTCCAGCCGCGGCAGGCCGCCTCGCAGCTGCGCCGCCATCTCGCGGTAGTCGAACCCGCGGAAGGTCGCGGGAATGACGAGCGCCTGGGATTCGAGGAGCCCCAGCATGAAGCGGAGCTCGCTGGCGCGATAGGTCGGCGGGATCGGGTTGACGACGGCGCCCAGGCGGCTCGCGGCCAGGAAGACCAGGACGAACTCGTTCCAGTTCGGCAGCTGGCAGGAGATGACGCCGCCCTCCTGGAGGCCGTTGGCGCGGAGCCCGTGGGCCACGCGCTCGACTTTGCCTGCCAGCGCGGCCCACGTGTAGCGCCCCTGCCCGTCCACAAGGGCAGACTTGTCCGGCCGGACGGTTGCCCACCTGTCGAGGTAGGTCTCGAGGCTCTCGTTCCGCCAGAGCCCCGCCGCCGTACACTCCCGCGCCCGCGCCTCCGCGACTCTCGTCCTCATAGGATCTCGCCGCGACAGAGTAGCGCGCTTAGGGTCGTTCGTCGAGGGTTCCGTTCTCGGCCGCCGAAAAGGTCGCAGGCCGCTCAAAAAGGTCCAGATGCGAGGCGGCGCCCCGCCGTTCGAGTTGAGCGGCGGCCGCCGGCCGACGCGAGACGAGGGCTGAGTCGGTCCGCACGCGAGGCGTACGATCGTCTCAGCCCTCGCCTCGTGGCTCCGCCCCTCAGCTCGAACGGCCACGAGCGTGCGGCCGAGGGCACCCCAACAGTCTTTGCTAAATGGCGCAGATGGGCCTTTTTCAGCGGCCTGCTAGAGC
>JACORX010000413.1 GCA_016179165.1 Candidatus Rokuibacteriota bacterium
AGAAGAGGTCCTCCCGAAACGTGCCGTCCGCCACGGCCTTCGCCGGGTCGCGGTTCGAGGCGGCGATGAGCCGGACGTCCGTTTTGATGTCCTTGGTGTCTCCCACGCGCCGAATCTCGCGCACCTGGATCGCCCGGAGCAGCTTGACTTGTAGCAGGGCCGGGATCTCGGTGATCTCGTCGAGGAAGAGAGTGCCGCCCTCGGCCGCCGAGAAGAGACCGACCTTATTACTCACGGCGCCCGTGAAGGCGCCGCGGACGTGCCCGAAGAGCTCCGACTCCATCAGCCCCTCGGGGATGGCGCCGCAGTTCACGGAGACGAAGGGCTTGTCCCGGCGGAAGCTGTTGAAGTGGATGGCGCGGGCCACCAGCTCCTTGCCGGTGCCGCTCTCGCCCGTGACCATGGCCGTCGAGGGGCTGTCGGCGATCTTGCGGATGGTGTCGAACACCTCTGTGATAACGCCGCTCTTGCCGATGATGTTTTCGAAGCGGTGCTGCGTCTCGAGCTGCCGGCGGAGGTAGAGGTTCTCGTCCCGGAGGCGCTTGCGCTCGAGCGCATTGCGGACGATGAGGTTGACCTCGTCCAGCTTGAACGGCTTGGTGATGTAGTCGTAGGCGCCGAGCTTCATCGCCTCCACGGCCGTCTCGGTCGACGCCACCGCCGTGATCACGATGACGGCCGTGTCGGGCGAGACCTCCTTGGCGACGCGCAGCACCTGGAGCCCGTCCACCTTCGGCATCCTGAGATCCGTGATGACGGCGTCCACGGACTCGCGGTGGAGCGCCTCGATGGCCGGCTCCCCGCCCGCCGCCGTCAGGACGTCATAGCCCTCCTTCTCCAGGGTGATCGAGAGGAGGTCCCGCATGCTCTTCTCATCGTCGATCACGAGGATGCGCGCCTTGGCCATGGCGGCTCGATGCTACACCGCGGCGTCAGCGGACGGAAGGATCAGCATGAAGCTCGTGCCGGCGCCCGGCTGGCTGCGCACCTCGATCTGGCCGCCGTGGTCCTGGACGACCCGGTAGACGAGGGCGAGCCCGATGCCGCTGCCGTCCGCCTTCGTGGAGAAGAACGGCTCGAAGATCTGGGGCATGTCGCTCTCCGCGATGCCCTGGCCCGTGTCGCTGATCCAGAGCTGCACGCGCGCCGGCTCGGCGCCGGGCACGATCCGACCGCCCACGCGCAGCTCGCCGCCCTCGGGCATGGCCTGCACGGCGTTGATGCAGAGGTTCCAGATGGCCTGGTGTAGTTGCTGGGGGTCGACCCGCGCCGGCAGCTTCTCGCCGTATTCCCGAATCACCTTGAGCTCGGCAGGCAGCGAGCGGTGCTCGACGAGGAGGACGACCTCTTCCAGGAGATCGGCGAGGTCGACGGCATGGATCGCCATGGGCGCCGGCCCGGCGTACTCGAGGAAGTCGCGGATGATGCGGTTGAGCCGCTCCGACTCCCGCAGGACGATCTCGACGAGACGCTCGCGACCGGGATCGGCCGGCAGCTCGCGGACCAGCGCCTCGATGGCGCCCGAGAGTGAGGCCAACGGGTTTCGGATTTCGTGCGCGATGTTGGCGGAGAGCCGCCCGATGGTCGCCAGGCGGTCGGCTTGGAGCACCCGCTGCTCCATCCGCTTGATGGACGAGAGATCCTGGCAGATGCCGATGAGCCCGACCACCTCGCCTCCGCCGGAGCGCAGCGACCAGAACGAGATGCCCACGGGCACCTCGTGCCCGTCGCGCCTCCTGAGACGGATCTCGTACCGCCGGGACTGGGCACCGGGCACGGCGACCGCCTGCCGCGCCTCCTCGAGGTCCACTTCCCGCCCGAAGAGAGCCTCCCACGTCTGACCCAGCGCCTCCCTCCCGGCAACACCCGTGATGGACTCCGCCGCGCGGTTGAACGCGGTGACACGTCCCTCGGGGTTGACCGCGATCAGTCCCGAGCCGACCGACTGGAAGATCAGGTCGCGGAACGCCTGGAGATCGGAGAAGTCCTTGCGCTGGCTCTCGAGGCTGCGTTGGGCGAGATAGTAGCGCTCGGCGAGCGAGCCGGCCAGGAGGGCGATCGCGAACAGCACGGCCGCGTTGAGCAGAACGGTGAGTACCTCGAGGGCCGTCGGCGGGGCCGGCTCAGCCAGCCCAAGAAGGGTCAAGAGGTAGCGGCCCAGCACGACGTCGACATAGAGGAGGCCCGCGAGGCCGGCCGCGACCAGGCCGCCGCGGCGGGCCAGCAGGGAAGCGCCCTCGAGCACCGTCAACACGTAGAGGAAGGTGAAGACCGAGCGCGAGCCGCCGGTCACCGCGATGATGCCCGTTACCAGGGCCACGTCGAGGCAGACCTGCATCCACGCGAAGCGGCGGAGATCGGTCGCGTGCGCGCTCCCGATCAGAAGGAGGCACGACACGAGTCCGGCGACCGAGACGGCGAGGGCGAAAAACAGGAAGGCGAACTGGAAGCTGCCGGCGTAACGCAGCACCGCGCCCGCGGCCAGGACCATTGCGGCGGTGATCAGCCGCGCCCAGCACAGGTCGCGCAGGGATGTCCGAAGCGACTGAGGTTCTTCGGCCGGCACGCGCTATTTGACCAGAGTGACCAGCTTGAAGATCGGCAGGTACATGGCTATGACGAGGCCGCCGATGATCACGCCGAGGAATACGATCATGACCGGCTCGAGCAGCGCCATGAGCGCGCCGACGGCCGTGTCGACCTCGTCGTCGTAAAAGTCGGCGATCTTGGACAACATGGCGTCGAGCGCGCCCGTCTGCTCGCCGACCGAGATCATCTGGGTGACCATCGGGGGGAAGACGCCCGAGGCCTTGAGCGGGTCGGCCAGCGTCTTGCCCTCGGTCACCGCCGCGCGGCACTGCATGACCGCTTTCTCGACAACACGGTTGCCGGCAGTGCGTGCGGTGATGCGGAGCCCCTCCAGAATCGGCACCCCGGAGGACACGAGCGTGCCCAGCGTGCGGGTGAAGCGGGCGACGGCGACCTTGCGGACCAGCGTTCCGAGGACGGGGACCTTGAGCAGCAGCGCGTCGATAGTGGAGCGCCCCTTTTCCGTCCGGTAGTAGGCCCGGAGGGCGAACACGCAGCCGATGGCGCCGGCGATGATGAGCAGGATGTAGCTCTGCACGAACTCGGAGAGCCAGATGACCACTTGGGTCGGCAGCGGCAGGTCGGCGCCCAGGTCCTTGAACATCTTGGTGAAGGTCGGGATCACGAAGGTCAGCATGAAGATGACGACCACGAACGCCACGCCGATGATGCTCGACGGATAGATCATGGCCGACTTGACCTTCCGCTTGAGCGCCGCGGCCTTCTCGATGTACGCGGCCAGGCGCTGAAAGACCGTGTCCAGGATACCGCCCGTTTCGCCCACCTCGACCAAGTTGACAAAAAGCTCGTCGAAGCTGCGCGGATGGTGCCGCAGCGCCTCGGCCAGGGTCGATCCCTGCTCCACGGAACGGGCGACCAGACCCGTCACGTCCCGGAGGTTCTTCGACTCACTCTGCTCAGCCAGGATGTTGAGGCACTGCACGAGCGGCAGGCCCGCGTCGATCATGGTGGAGAACTGGCGCGTGAAGATCGCCATTTCCTTGTCCCTGACTTTGGCGCCGGCCTTGCTCGGGGTCTTGCCGCCGGTCTTCTCGTTGATCTTCGTGACGAGGATGGCACGCTTGCGGAGCTCGCCCACCGCGGCTGTCCGATCTTGCGCTTCGATCTCGCCGGTGGTCGTCCCGCCGGCACCGCGGCCCTGGTACGTGAAGACCGCCATGTTACACTCTCCTGTCTATTTCAGCGCGCATCTCGCCGGGCAGTGGTCACCGCTTGCCGAACGGGGAGCCGCCCGTGAGGCCGGCGGCAGCAGGTGCGCCCGGGAGGCCGGCCGCCAGCTGGGACAGTTCCTCCGGCAGCATGCTCCGATTGAGCGCCTCTTCGCGGCTGATCCGGCGCTTCTGAACCAGCTCGATGAGCGATTGGTTCATGGTCTGCATGCCGAATTTCTGGCCCGCCTGCAGGGCTGAGTAGATCTGGTGGATCTTTTCCTCGCGGATCAGGTTCCGGATGGCCGGCGTGGTCACCATGATCTCGAGAGCCATGACCCGGCCCCTGCCGTCGGCCGTCGGGATCAGCTGCTGGGAGAGCACGCCTTCGAGGACCAGCGACAGCTGCGCCCGCACCTGGGCCTGCTGGGTATTGGGGAAGACGTCGATGATGCGGTTGATGGTCTGGGCGCAGGAGTTGGTGTGCAGCGTGCCGAGCGTAAGATGGCCCGTCTCGGCGATCGTCAGCGCGGCGGCGATGGTCTCCAGATCCCGCATCTCGCCCACCAGCACCACGTCCGGGTCCTGGCGGAGGATGTACTTGAGCGCGTTCTTGAACGACTGCGTGTCCGAGAAGACCTCGCGCTGGTTCACCAGGCACTTCTTGTGAAGGTGGACGAATTCGATCGGATCCTCGATCGTCATGATGTGCTCGGAGCGCTCGTTGTTGATCTTGTCCACCATGGCCGCGAGCGTCGTCGACTTGCCCGAGCCTGTGGGCCCGGTGACGAGAATCAGGCCCTTGGGCCGGTCGGCCAGCTGCTCGACGACCGGGGGCAAGCCGAGCTCGTCAAACGAGCGGATATTGATGGGGATGATCCGGATCGCGGCCGCGACCGCGCCGCGCTGGCGGTAGACGTTGCATCGGAACCGTGCCAGGCCCTGGATGCCGAAGGACAGGTCGAGTTCGTTGTCCTCCTCGAACTTCTGCTTCTGCGCCTCGTTCAGCACACCGTAGGCAAGCCGCTGGGTGTCCTGCGGCGTCAGACGCTCGAACTGCGTGAGCGGCGCCAGCTTGCCGTGCAGCCTGATCTGCGGCGGGGTGCCCGTCGTGATGTGTAGATCGGACGCCCCCCGTTCGATCATGATGGTCAGCAGGTCGTGCATCGTCGCGGCCATGGCCTAGGCGTTCTCCTCCGTTGGTTTCGTGCTACCCAAGGGTAACCCGGAGGACCTCTTCCACGGTCATCATGCCGTCGAGCACCTTCTGAAGCGCATTCTGGCGGAGCGTCTTCATGCCCTGGGCCTGCGCCATCTCGCCGAGCTCGACCGCCGGCGCGTTCCGGATGATCAAGTCGCGGATTTCCTGGGAGGCCGGCATGACCTCGTAGATGGCCACGCGCCCCCTCATGCCGGTGAAGCTGCACGTCGCACACCCCTTGCCCTTGTAGAAGTTGACCTTGCCCAGCCCCTGCGGGATGTGGCCGTAGGGCACGAGCGTCTCCTCGTCGGCCTCGTACGGCTGCTTGCAGTCTTTGCACACCCGCCGTCCGAGCCGCTGAGCGAGGATCAGCATCAGGGAGGAGGACACGAGGAAGGGCGGGATGCCCATGTCCAGCAGCCGTGCCACCGTGGACGGGCAGTCGTTGGTGTGCAGGGTCGTCAGCACCAAGTGGCCGGTCAGCGCGGCCCGGATGCCGATCTGGGCCGTTTCGAGGTCGCGCGTCTCGCCGACCAGGATGACGTCTGGATCCTGGCGCAGGAAGGCGCGCAGCGCCCCGGCGAAGGTACGCCCGATCTCCTCGTTGATCTGGACCTGGTTGACCCCCTTGAGGTTGTACTCGACGGGATCCTCGGCCGTCATGATGTTGATGTCGGGCGAGTTGATGGTGTGGATGGCCGAGTAGAGCGTGGTCGTCTTGCCCGAGCCCGTGGGCCCCGTGATGAGGATCATGCCATGCGGATTGTGGATAGCCCTGGTGAACTGCTCGAGGCACCACGGGTCGAAGCCCAGCATGGCCAGGTCGAGCTGGAGCGATTCCTTGTCGAGGATACGCATGACGGTCTTCTCGCCGAAGATCGTCGGCAGCGTGGACACGCGGAAGTCGATGTCGCGCTCCTTGAAGCGGAGCTTGATGCGGCCGTCCTGCGGGAGGCGTCGCTCGGCGATGTCCAGGTTCGACATGATCTTGACGCGCGAGGTGAGCGCGGCCTCGAGGCGTTTGGGCGGTGTCATGATCTCGTGCAGGACGCCGTCGACGCGGAAGCGCACCCGGAACACCTTCTCGTAGGGCTCGAGATGGATGTCGGAGGCCCCCCGGCGGATCGCGTCCACCAGGATCATGTTGATGAGGCGCACGATCGGCGCCTCGTCGGCCGACTCCTTCAGTTCGAAGACGTCAACCTTGGCGGCGCTCTCCTCACCGCCATCGACCAGCTCGACGTCAGCGGCGGCCCCCTCGAATTCCGAGACGAGGTCGGCCATGGTCCCGCCCTGTGATTCGTAGGCCCGGTCGATGGCCTTGCGAATCGCCGCCTGGGAAGTGACCATGGGGACGACCTGGAGGTTGGTCATGAACCCGACGTCGTCCAGCGCGAATACGTTGGTCGGGTCTCCCATGGCGAGCGTCAACTGGTTGCCCTGGCGCTTGACGGGCAGGACTTCGTACTTGCGCGCGAGCTGCTCCGGCACGAGCTTGAGCACGTCCGGGTCGACGTCCAGCTGTGAAAGCGTGATCGACTGGATGCCGTACTGCCGCGACAGGAACTCGATCAGCTTCTCGTCGGTGACGAGGTTGAGCTTGACGAGGATGGAGCCGAGCTTGTCGTTGGAGCCCTTTTGTTCCTGGAGCGCGCGCGCGAGCTGCTCGTTGTCGATCAGCCCCTCGCGGACGAGGAGAGCGCCAAGGCGCCGGCTGACTGGTTGTCCGAGCTTGGGTTCTGCCATCGGTTCGGTTCGAGGGGCCGCGGGCCCCTTCAACCGGCCCCCGCGAGGCGCCGCAGGGCGTCGGAGAACGCCTTGAGGGTCTCGTCCTGGTAGAGAACGAAGACCACCTTCTGCAGGCTCGTCTTGCCCGTGCGCACGTGCTCGACGACGGTCGAGATCACGGTGTCCGCGGACTGAGCCGGAGGCACGCCGCCCACGCCCGAGCCCAGGGCTGGGAAGGCGATGGACAGCATCCGGTGCTTGTCGGCGATTGCGAGCGATGAGCGCGTGGCCGCGGCGATCATGACCGGGTCGGCCTTGAGGTCGCGTCCCATGGCGGCGGCGTGGATGACGTGGGTCGCGGGCAGATTGCCGGCGACGGTCAGCACCGCCTCGCCCGGCTCGATCGGACCCTGGCGCACAGCCTCCTCCTCGATCACGGTGCCGCCCTTGCGCTTCATCGCGCCCGCCACGCCCGTGCCCATCCAGAGCTCGGCGTTGGCCGCGTTCACGACGGCGTCCACCTCCGCCTCGGTGATATCGCCCCGGACGATCGAGAACGTGGTGCTGCCGATCTTGACCTTCATCGTCACGCCCCGCCCCGGCCGGACGCCTCGCGCGACTTCGCGGCCTCCCATTCCCGGTTGAGATCTTCCGCGGACGCCTCGTCCACCTGCCGGCCCTCGGCCCTCATCGCGGCCTCCACCTCCTTGAAACGTCGGGTGAACGTATCGGCGGCTTTTCGAAGGGAGTCCTCAGCATCAATTTCAAGCAGCCTGGCTACATTTACGAGGGAAAAGAGCAGGTCCCCGATCTCGGGCCCGATCCGGGCGGCATCGCCTGCCGTCACGGCCTCATCGGTCTCCGCTATCTCCTCGCGCACCTTGCTCCATGCCTCCCGCCACGTGGGCCAGTCGAAGCCGACACGCCCGGCTTTCACCTGCAAGCGCTGCGCACGCAAGAGCGACGGTAGGCTCTGCGGCACGCCGTCGAGCGCCGACCTCGGGCTTCCGTCGCCGCGCCCCTCGGCGTTCTTGATCCGCTCCCACTGGCTCAGCGCCTGACGGGCATCGGCCACTTGGGCGTTCGCGAAGACATGAGGGTGCCGGCTCGTCATTTTCCGGAGAGTCTCTTGCAAGACCTCCGCCATCGTGAACTCGCCCCGTTCCTGGGCTATCTGGCAGTGGAAGACCACCTGGAACAGAACGTCTCCCAGCTCTTCGACGATGTGGTCGGTCCGGCCCTCGTCCAAGGCTTCGAGCGCTTCGTAGGCCTCTTCGATCAGGTAAGGCTTGAGGGAGGCGTGCGTCTGCTCGCGATCCCACGGGCAACCTCCCTCGCCCCTTAGGCGGCCCATGAGGGACAGCAGTGCTTCGAAGAGAACGCCGGCGGAGTCTGCCATGAGCGATCCCGAAGTCGCCAGCGTATTATACACAAGGGGGTCGGGTCCTTGAAGGTCTTGGGACCGCATGCTAGGCTCTGGCCGGCCTCCATGAAGACAACGCATGGCATGAAGACATCGCATGGCTGAAGACGAAACGTTCAAGGTCACGGACAGGCGGCGACGCGACGAAACCGACGAGTCGCCGACCGCCCCGGGACCACCCGACCCCGCCGCCCCAGCCGACCGCGCCGCCGCCGCGGGCTCTGCGTCCCAGGGTCCGGCCCCGGCGCCCCAGGGAGGCCCCGATCTCCAGGGCCTGTTCATCATGCTCGCGAGTTCCGCGCTCGTGAACCTGGGCGAGGCAGCCGATCCGGAGACGGGTGAGCGCGTTCTCGATCTCGAGCAGGCGAAAGAGGCCATCGATCTTCTTTCGCTCCTCCGAGTCAAGACGGAGGGCAACCGGACCGATCAAGAGAGCCACCTCCTGGAGGAGATGCTGTACGACCTCCAGCTGCGCTTTGTCCGCGCCGCCAAGGGCTAGCAGGCCGTCGATAAGGGCCCAGCTGCTTCGTTGGCGCCCTCGGCCGCACGCTCAACGTACAGGAGTACGCCTCGCGTGCGGAATCAACTCAGCCCTCGTCTCACGACGGCATACGC
>JACORX010000430.1 GCA_016179165.1 Candidatus Rokuibacteriota bacterium
CATGCTCGAGAAGAAGCCGAACATGACGAACACCATGATCACGCTGGACGCGGCAAAGTTGCGGTCGCGGTAGACGCCGAGGTCAAGGATGGGCTCGGCCGCCGTGAACTCGCGCACGAGGAAGCCCGAGAGGGCCACCGCGGCGGTGATCCCGAGCGCCACGATGAAGATCGAGTCGAACCACTCGTTCCGTTCGCCTTGGTCGAGAAAGAGCTGGAGGGACAGGAAGCCGATCACCATGAGGACCAGCCCGGCGACGTCGATCCTGCCCGGCTTCCGCAGGTAGGGCGGATCGAAGAGGATGGCGCTCGCCGCGAAGAAGCCGAGGATCCCGATTGGGACGTTGATGTAGAAGGTCCAGCGCCACGACCAGTTGTCCGTGATCCAGCCGCCCAGCGTCGGGCCGAAGATGGGCGCCATCATGATCCCCATGCCCCAGACAGCCATCGCCATACCGCGCTGCCGGAACGGGAAGATCTCCCACATGATCGCCTGGGAGAGCGGCATCAGCGGGCCCCCGGCGATGCCTTGGAGGACCCGCGCAAGGAGAAGCACGTTCAGGTTTGGCGCAAGGCCGCAGAGTACCGAGGCCGCGGTGAAGCCCACGGTGCAGAGCAGGAAGAGACGCTTGCGCCCAAGGAAGCCGGCGAGCCAGCCGGTGGCGGGCAGGATCACGGCGTTCGCAGCCAGGTACGAGGTCAGCACCCACGAGATCTCGTCCAGACCCGCAGAGAGCGAGCCCTGCATGTGCGGCAGCGCGACGTTGATGATGGTGACGTCGAGCACCTGCATCACGGTCACCGTCATGACCGTCACGGTGACCGCCCACCGGCGCAAGGCGCTGATGGGCGCCTCCAGCTCCTGGGTAGCGGTCGTCTCCGCGGTCATCCCGTGTTCGTTTCGGGGGAGTCGACGGAGGCGACATCTGATGAGCGGTCTTGCATCGCGCCGATCCTGCCAGAGCGCGGGAGAGAGGTCAATTCGAGCCTAGTGCTTCTCCGCCCGCCTCGTGGCCCCGCGCACCCTCACGGCGCGGCCAGGCGCGCCACGACGGGACCGAAGGCAGCGAGGTGGCGGTCGGCAATCACGTCGTAGCGGGACCCGTACTCGGCGCGGCGGACGAGCGTCTCCTCGACGATCTGCTCGACCGGGCCGACAAAGGTGGAACCGTCGCTCCGCCTCGACGTGAGCGCGTGAGCTGGCCGCTCAGCGCCGGGCGCCGCCCGAAGTCGCGACAGCGAAGAGCGCCCAGCTCACGAGGACGAGCCCCGGCGCCGCCCCGAACGGCACGGCGTAGGAGCCGCTCAGGTCGTAGAGGAACCCCGCGGCGGCCGGCCCCAGCGCGGCTCCGGATCGCCAGCCGAGCGTCAGCACGCCCATGATGGCGCCGATCGCGCGGACGCCGAACACGTCGGGGATGACCTTCGCGATCATCGTGTCCGCCGCCGCAAAGCCCGCCCCGAACGCCGCCAGCGAGCCGAACAACGCCTCCCGCGAGGGCAGCCACAGGAGGGCCAGCAGCGCCAGGGTCTGGACGGTGTAGGCGATCCGCATGGTCGTGATGGTGCCGATCCGGTCGGACATGGCGCCCGAGGCGACCCTCCCGGCCACGGAGCCGATGCCGTACGCGGTGAGCACGAGCGAGGCACCGGTGAGGCTGACACCCTGGTCGCGTGCGAACGGCACGATGTGGACGGTGACCATGAACGCGAGGCCGCCGAGGAGGAGCCACGCGACGTTCAGGCACCACTGGCGCGGGTCGGCGAGCGCATCGCAAAGAGTGACACCCCCGCTGTGAGGGACCTCCGCCGCGTCCACCGGACCCGAGGGCGGCCCCGACGGCACGTGAAGGGCCGCCGCTTCCGACGGGCGAGGCAGGCGGACAGAGAGCGCCGCAAGCATCGTGATCATGCCGCAGCCTCCACCGAGGAGCGCGTAGGCTGCGCGCCAGCCCACTTCGCCGATGAGCCACGCCGCCAGGGGACCGCCCAAGATGTACCCGAGGTTGAACCCGACCAGGACGAGGGCCAGCGCTAAGCCGCGGCGCTCGTCGAACCATCGCGCGACCGTAGTCGCGCTGAGCAGGTAGAAGCTCGACATGCCCACGCCGCCCAGCACGCCGACGAAGAGGTAGAGCTGCCACAGCGCGCCGACCGTCGAGACGAGGGCGAAGGCCGCGCCGGCCAGGGCCACGGTCGGGGCGAGGAACACGCGGGGCCCGTGGCGGTCCGCGAGAGCGCCGATCCCGAGGCCGGCCAGGCCGCCCAGCACCAGGTTGATCGAGAGCGCAGTCGAGATCGCGCCGCGGCTCCACCCGAAGGCCTCCGCGAGGACCGGCAGGAACACCCCGTAGGCGGCGAGCGGGATCGAGATGCCGCAGGTAACCACGAACAACGCGGCCACGGTGAACCGGCGACGGACGGTCGGACGCATCCTGAGACTCTTACCACACCTTGCCGACCGCATCTCAATACCCAACTGGCGGCTTCCCAACACCCATCGATTCCTGATAGTCTGGCTGGGTCGGATCGGTCGGCGAAGGGCACCCACATCCTAGGAGCTGAGCACGATGAAGACGACAGAGTTCAAGATCTGGATGAACGGCAAGCTCGTCCCCCAGGCGGAGGCGGTCCTGCCCGTCAACAGCGCGGCGGTCTTCTACGCCAGCAACGTCTTCGAGGGCATCAGGGGGTACTGGAACGAGGCCGACGACGAGCTGTACGCCTTCAGGCTGGCCGAGCACTTCGCCCGGTTCCGCGAGTCCATGAAGATGATGCGCTTCACGATCCCCTACCAGGATCTCGACCTCTACGAAGCGGTCCGCCAGGTGCTGAGGGAAAACGAGGCCCGCGAGGACATCCACATGCACCTGGTCGCCTACGTCGGCGGCCCGGGGCTGGAAGCCACCTCGCCCACGGGGATGTACATCAACCCGCGGCGCCGGCCGCGCATCGGCGACGGTAACGGCCTCAACTGCTGCGTCAGCTCGTGGCAGCGCACGAGCGACAACGCCATCCCGATCCGCCTGAAGTGCGGCGCCAACTACCAGAACGGCCGGCTTGCCGCGCTCCAGGCCAAGGCCGACGGCTACGACTCGCCGATCTTCCTCAACCAGCGCGGCACGGTGGCCGAGGGCACGGGCGCCACGTTCTTCATGGTCCGCAAGGGCAAGCTCGTCACCCCGCCCGTGACGAGCGACATTCTGGAATCCATCACGCGGTCGACGCTGATCGAGTCGCTCTGCCCCGCCCTCAGCATGGACGTCGTCGAGCGGGACATCGCACGGACCGAACTGTACGTGGCGGACGAGGCCTTCTTCTGCGGCAGCGGCTACGAGATCACGCCCATCCTGTCCGTGGACCGCTTCCCGCTCGGCGACGGCAAGCTCGGGCCCGTCACCCAGCGCGTGCTCAACACCTACATGAACGTGGTGCGCGGTACCGACCAGCGCTTTCCGGAGTGGCGTACGCCGGTCTACCGGCCCGTCACGGTGTGACCTTCCGCCGGGCGGCCGCGATCTCCTGCTGGACGGCCTCGTGCCCAGGGAAGTCGCGGCCCGCCCGGATGTGTCCGCCGCTGGTTGGGCTAGAGCGCCCGGCGTGGTTTGACCACCCCTCAGCCGCCCGCGTATCATGCGCGCATGGACAACACCAGCGCCCCTCCTGCCGTCGCCCGCCTCGTCGACCGCGCCAAGAAGGATCCCGACGTGCTCGCGGTGCTCCTCTTTGGGAGCCGCGCCCGTGGCGACGCTGCCCCGAGCTCGGACTTCGATGTCTGCCTCGTGCTCGGAGCGGAACCGCGCTCTGATCGCGACCGGGCGGAGAAGCGGCTCGAGTACCTGGCGGAGGAGGACCTCGACGTGGCGATCTTCCAAGCGCTGCCGCTTCACATCCGGAGCCGGGTCCTCAAGGACGGCACGGTCCTCTACGCGCGGGACGAGGAGGCCCTCTATGCCGTCGCCATCGGCACGGCGCGAGCCTGGGAGGGCGTCCGCCACATACATCGCCAGGACCTCGACGAGGTCCTGCGTGGTTGACCGGGACCGGGTGCTCGTCAAGCTCGACGAGCTCGAGGGATACCTGGGCGAGCTCCAGGCCGTGGCGCCGGATCGGTACGAGGCCTATCAGCGCACCGAGACGAAGCGCGCCTGCGAGCGACTGATCCAGGTGTCCGTGGAAGCCGTCATCGACATCTGCGCCTTGCTCGTGGTGGGGCTGCGGCTGGGGCTGCCGGGCGAGGAGGACGACCTTTTCGAGAGACTCTCTCGACACGGCGCGATTTCCGGGCCGATGGCCGCCACCCTCCGGCGCATGAAAGGGCTCCGCAACCTCCTGGTCCACGAGTACGCGCGCATCAACGACGAGCTAGTGTTCGAGACGGTGCGAGGGCGCCTCGGGGACTTCGACGCCTTCAGGGGCGAGGTGCTCGCCTTCCTGAAGAGGTAGCGCAGATCGAGCAGCGCCTCGGACGCTCGGCTCTTGCCCATGGCACTGACCCTCCGGAAGCTCCACCCGCACTTCGTGGCCGAAGTGGGCCCGGTCGGCCCCGCCAGGTTCACGATCCCGAGACCGTCGCCCGGATCCGGGCGGCGATGACGGCCTATTGCACACGAAATCGGGGAGCAGCGCCTTCGTGAAGAACCGCTTCGGGAACGAGGCTCTCGGCGACATCTCGAACCTCGACGAGAACAGCGAGGTCATGAAGTCAGACAACCGCCGGCGCGTGTACGGGCTCGGCAATCGCCTGTGGCACACGGACGCCTCCTTCCAGGACCCGCCGGGACGGTACTCGATGCTCTCGGCCAAGGTCATCCCGCCCGTCGCCGCCGATACCGAGTACGCCGACATGCGCGCCACCTACGACGCTCTCGACGCCGACACCGCCGAACTCCACCGCCTCTATCTCGACGCCGATTTGAGGGGGAAGGGCACGGGCCGCGCCCTTGTCGGCGCCGTGCTCGACTGGTGCCGGGCCCAGGGAGTCTCCCGCCTGATCCTCTGGTCGGACACGCGCTTCGATCTGGCGCACCAACTCTACACGCGGACGGGCTTCCGGCGGACCGGCGAGCGAAGCCTGCCGGGAGACGTCAACGAAACCCGGGAATACGGCTTCGAGCGCGAGGTGTGACCCGCGGGCCTAGCGTGAGGGCTTGAGCTTCAGGTCCTCGTAGGGCGCCGAGTAGGAGAATCCCTGGTTCGCTGCCATGGCAGAGCACACCGATGCCATTCTGACCGGCGCGACCGCCAACGGGTACGGCCGCTGCGCATATACCGCGGAGCACCTGCGCCGGCTGAGCACAGGAATTCGGGCGCCGCCGACCCACCCCGGCCGGGTCGGATCCTGGACCAGCAGCGGAGAGATCTCAGGAGTAAACTACCGGCGCCATGACGACGCACGACAGCCCGGAGGAGGCCCGCTACGTCGGGCAATCGGACGACGAGCTCATGCAGGCCCCCACGGTCTTCCGTGATGGTCTCCTTCGCGGGCAGGTCGTGCTGGTCTCGGGTGGTGGCGGCGGGATCGGCCGGGCCATCTGCTACCTCTTCGGCCGTCTCGGCGCATCCGTCGTGGCGTGTGGGCGCGACGAAGCAAAGCTTGCGCGACTCGCGGCCAACCTCGAGCGTCTCGGAGTACCCACCTTGACGCGGGCGATGACCATCCGCGATCCCGTCCAGGTCGCCGCGCTCATGGACGCCGCGTGGGCACGCTTCGGACGCCTGGACGTGGTGATCAACAACGCGGGCGGCCAGTACGCCGCGCCGGCGCTCGACATCACGCCCAAGGGCTGGCACGCCGTGATCGAAACCAACCTCTACGGCACCTGGTACATGATGCAGGAGGCCGGCCGGCGCTGGATCGCGCGCGGTGAGCATGGCTCGATCGTGAACATGGTCATCCCCGTCCACCGTGGCCCCGGCGTGGGCATCCCGCACACCATGGCCTCCAGGGCGGGGCAGATCGCGGTCTCGCGCTCGCTTGCCGTGGAGTGGGCGCCCCACGGCATCCGCGTCAACTGTATCGCGCTCGGCATCTTTGCGAGCCCGGGGCTCGATCGCTATCCGCCCACGGCGCGGCCGAGCTTCACCGCCAACCCCATGCGCCGGCTGGGCGACGTGCACGACGTGGCCGAGGCCTGCGTGTACCTGTCGGCGCCGTCCGGCCGCTTCGTCACCGCCGAGGTGCTCACCGTGGACGGCGGCGGCCAGGCCTGGGGCGAATTCTGGCCGCTCGGCAAGCCCGCCCACTTCAGAATCGAGGACTGACATCGTGTCCACCCCCGCGTCCCGCCCCGACACCACACGCCTGCAGCGCCTCGCCCACTCCTACCGCGACGCCGCCGCCCTCATGGCCGCGGTGGAGCTGGGCCTCTTCACCCAGGTGGCGCTCGGCGCCGACACCGAGGCGGCCGTCGCGCGGGCGCTCGATCTCACTCCGACCAACGCCGAGCGGCTCGTGACGGCGTGCGTGGCGCTGGGCCTGCTGATTCGCGACGGCGAGCGCGTCGCCAACGCCCCCGATGTCGCGCGCTTCCTCGTAGACTGGGAGCCGACCTACGCGGGTCCGTGGATGCTCTTCAGCAAGCCGGACTGGAACGAGTGGGGACGGCTGAGCACCCACCTGAAGCGCCGGGACATCGTCGTCCTTGGCAAGTACGCCCAGGGTTTCAGCGTCGAGCAGGCGAGGCGGTACCACGAGGCTACCTACTCCATCGGCATGGGCGCGGCCCGGCGTTTCGTGCGCCAGGTAGACCTCGCGGGGCGCCGGCAGATTCTCGACCTCGGCGGTGGCTCCGGCTGCTACTGCATCGTGGCCGCCCAGCGGCACCCGCAGCTCCGCGCGATCGTCCTCGACTTGCCGCCCGTCGTCGAGGTCACGCGCGAGTTCATCGCCTCCCACGGCCTGGCCGACCGGGTGACCGCGCAGGCCGGCGACTTCACGCGCGACCCCCTGCCCGCCGGGTCCGACGTCATGATCATGGCGAGCAACCTGCCGCAGTACAGCCGCGAGATCATCCAGGCGGTCGTCTCACGGGCCTTTGCCGCGCTCCAGCCGGGCGGCGAGATGCACCTGATCGGCGAGATGCTCGACGCCGCTCGCACCGGGCCCCGCGACCCCGCGCTCTGGGGGCTGGCCGAGGCGCTATGGGGAAGCACGGGTATCGCCCACTCCGTCGCGGAATGCCGGGACTACTTCGAGCGCGCCGGCTTCCGCAGCGTGGCCGCGCACGAGTTCGTGCCGGGCATTCTCACGCGGGTGACCGGGATCCGGCCCGCATAGCTCAGGTCTTCGTCCCGCGCCGTCTCGCGTTGGTAAATCGCTCGCGCGCGCTGCGGGCCGCCTCGAAGGATCCCGTGAGCTGACTCGGGTCGCCGGCTGTGGCGTTGCCCAGGCGGGTGCGGCCGTCAAGACCACGGCTTCGTGCCCGAGCTCGAAACGATGACGTCTCAGAGCTTGTCGATGAACTCTTCCATCCGCCGCCGCGTCGCCGCGTCCGAAAGCCGGCCCTGCGCGGCGCCCAGATTGTCGAGCAGGTAGTCGACCTTCGCGGTCCCCGGCACGCAGCACGTGACCGCCGGGTGCGATACGATGTACTTGAGGAAGAACCGGGCCCAGCTCGCGCAGTCGAAGCTGGTCGCCCACGGCGGCAGCGCCTTGCCCTGCACCGCCTGGAAGAGCCGGCCCCGCCCGAACGGCAGGTTGATCATCACCGCCATGCCTCGATCGGCCGCCAGCGGCAGGATCGTGGCCGCCGTCTCCCGGCTGTCGAGCGCGTAGTCCACCTGGATGAAGTCGAGCGTCTCCGCGCGCATCGTCCGCTCGAAATCGGGATACTGCCGCGGGAACGAGGTGGTGGTCCCCACGTAGCGGATGCGGCCCGCCTGTCTCAGCTCTCGGAGCGTTCGGAGCGGAGTCGCCGTGTCGCGCAGGTTGTGGACGGCGATGAGACGCTTGGGGACGTGGGGATCATCGATCGTGGCCATCCGCTGCATCCGCCCGGCGGACCGGGGCTCATGGTAACGTATGTCGTGTTCTCCTTCGACTTGACCGTGACGACCGGCTTCTCATCCTTCAGCTAGTTGTATTCCTCCACCGCCGCGCATGGCGAACGGCCTCATCTGTCGAGGCCCACGATGTGCTTCTGAGGGTCGCTGTCAAAGGTCTCCTTGCACCGAAGGCAGCAGAAGTACACGACTTGGCCCGACACCTCGGATCGATATCGCCCGGCCGCCACCTCCACCAGCATCCCGCAGATCGGGTCTTTGGCCTCGGCGGCGGCGGCCGGCGTCTGGTTGGTCTCCGTCTCCACCAGGGCGATCTTCTCATTCCGGTGGCGTTGAATGAGTTCCGCCAGGATGCTCACCGCGATCTCTTCAGGCGTGACGGCACCGATGTCGAGCCCGGCGGGCGCCTTCAGCCGACCGAGACGTTCGGGCGGCATGCCCCGACGCTTGAGACTCTCCGTGATCACGGCCGCCCGCTTCCGGCTGGCCACCAGGCTGACGTAACCCGCCTCAGTTGCGAGCCCCCGTGCCAGCGCCTCCTCGTCGAGCTCCCCGTGGGTAGCCACGACCACGGAGGCCCGGGGCGTCAAAGCAAGCCCCCCGAGACCGTCCACCGCGGCATCTGCCGGCAAAACCACGATCGAATAGTCGACGTCGCGGCCCAGGGCCGCGAGTGTTTCGACCACGGGCCCATGCCCCACCAGCACCAGGAGCGGCTTCGGGAGGAATGGCTCCACATAGATCTCCAGCGTGCCACCACTGTGGCAGGTCATCGCGTACTCGAGCATCCCCTCGGTCCGGCCCGGACCTTTTCCCCCCTCTCCGATCAACCCGATGAATCGGGGCCGGCCGTCTCGAAGCGAGTTGAGGGCTTCCCGCACGACCACCGGCGCGGCGCAAGCCCCGCCGACCCAGCCGGAGACCGTGCCGTCCTCGCGAATCAGCGCCTTGGCTCCCGGCTTGGCCGAGGTGGGCCGCTCGCACCGGACGACCGTTGCCAGCGCGAACGGCTCCCCGCGCCGCCCGAGCTCTGCGGCACGCGCGAGGAGATCTTCAGCCACGATCGGCCGCCGCCCTCATTCCGTCACGCCCTTCTCGCGAAGCAGCTTCCACACCTTGGGCGGTGTGATCGGGATGTCGACGTGGCGCACTCCCAGGTGCCACAGGGCATCCACGACCGCATTGGCGATCGCTGCCGGAGCGCCCACCGTGGCCGACTCGCCGACACCCTTGGCGCCCAGGGGATGATGCGGCGAGGGAGTGCAGGTCTTGTCGGTCTCCCACTTCGGGGTTTCCACTGCCGTGGGAACCAGGTAATCGATGAAGCTCCCGCCCTGGATGTTGCCGATCTCGTCGTAGGCGATCTCCTCGAGGAGCGCGGGCGCGAACCCCATCGTCAGCCCCCCGTGGATCTGTCCCTCGACGATCATGGGATTGATGATGTTGCCGCAGTCGTCCACCGCGACGAACCGGCGGACCTTCACCTCACCGGTGCCCTTGTCGATGTCCACGACGCAGATATAGCTCCCGAACGGGTAGGTGAGATTCGGCGGATCGTAGTAGCTGACGGCCTCCAGCCCCGCCTCCATGCCCTGGGGATGGTTCGTGTAGGCGGCAAAGGCGATGTCCTGGATGGTCTTGAACTTGTTCGGCGCACCCTTGACGGAGAATTTGCCCGGCTCCCACACGAGGTCTTCCGGCGCGGCCTCGAGCAGATGGGCAGCGATCTTCCGCGCCTTGTCCTGGATCTTCCGCGCGGCCATCGCGGCGGCGGCGCCGGCGACCGGCGTGGAGCGGCTCGCGTAGGTGCCGAGACCGTAGGGCGCGGTGTCGGTGTCGCCTTCCTCGACCTGGATGTCGGCGGCCGGGATCCCCAGCTCCTCAGCCAGGATCTGCGCGTAGGTGGTCTCGTGACCCTGGCCCTGCGACTTGGTGCCGAAGCGGGCGATGGC
>JACORX010000431.1 GCA_016179165.1 Candidatus Rokuibacteriota bacterium
GATGACCTGTACGACCTGGTCAAGAAGCGCCAGTTGCCTGCGTAGGAGCTCCTGCAGTAAGCCCTGCGCGCTGACCTGCGTCGTTTGGACCTGCTGGCTGAGAGCGACCGATACGTCGCCGATTTGGTGTCGCAGGTAGGGCAGCCCAATGCAGCTGAGCGCTCCCGAGCAAGCGTGGTTGCTGGGCGAATCGCCAGGCGAGTGACCCGCAAGGCTGGTTGAGCGCCGTGCTGGTACTCGATTCGAGTGCGGTCAGCCGCCTCGCGGAGCGCTCTCGGCCTGTGGTCGCTCTCATCCTGGCCCTCCGAGACGAGGGCCTGTGGCCTCCTGTGGTTCCGTCGGTCGTCCTCGTGGAGTGCCTGCAGGGGCACGCCGGACGCGACGCCGCCGAGAACAAGTTCCTCAAGGCGTGCGACATCGTGGAGGAGATAGGCGAGCCGCTCGCGAGACGTGCAGCCTTCTTACGCCGACATGCTCGTCTAGGCTCCGCCGTCGACGCGCTAGTTGTCGCGGTCGCCGAACCCGACGGGACCGTGCTCACCTCCGATCCGCGCGACCTCGAAGCGCTCGCCTCCCACGCCCGGCGCGTCCGGATTGAACGCATCTGAACCCCGCCAAACATGGCGTCTCGTTCGAAGAAGCGGCAACGGTATTCCGCGATGCCCTGTCGGCGACGTGTGGGAGGGAGGTCATGTCCGTTGGCGGCCATCCTCCGTGACTGCGAACTCGAACGCGATGAGTTCATCGCGCTGTTGTAGCCGGGGTGGCGTCAGAGGTCGAACCACAGCATGCAGCCGACGGCCTTCGGCCGTGGCTGATACCGACGTTCGGCTTTGCGAGGATAGCGAAGGCGCCGATGTCTACGGTGTCTATGTCGGACGCTGCGGCGGCGAGCGCTCCGCAGCTGTGATTCTGCCTGTCACACATGTGCCCCGCGCGCGGCGCGCCCTCGCCCGCGGCGGGACATCGCAATGACGCGCCAGTACACGAGGAGGTTCAGCGCCAGCACCGCCGCGCCGAGTACCAGCTGCGCCTCGCGGGTGAGCCCTGCCGGATAGAGCACGGCGGTGACGTAGTGCTCGATGAATCCGCCTTGATAGCCTGCCCGGCCGCCGAGCCGTTGAAGCCGGTTCTCGAGCGGCGTGAGCGGGCACGTGAACCCAATGACCGCGATGGCCGCGCCCCACAGCGCCACCGGGACGTGGATCCAGGCCAGCCGGCGCCATCGCCACACCAAGAGTCCACCGAGGGCGACGAAGGCCACGAACGCCAGGTGCGCGACGAGCACGAGGTCCGCCATCCAACGGTAGAGCATGTCAGGATCGGGGCACTGCCGACATGGGTGTTGCGCCTTTCAATTCCATCGGGCACGATGGTGAACCGGGCGCCAGGCCCCGTCAACCGCCGGCCACCGAGACACGGCCTCTTTCGCAAGGAATCCGCCCATGAGCCCTGTGGTCGAGCTGATCGCGGCGAGCAAGCGCTATGGGCAGGTCGAGGCCCTGCGGGGCGTCAGCCTGGCCATAGAGCCGGGCGAGATCGTGGCCATGCTTGGCCCGAACGGCGCGGGTAAGACCACCTCCATCAGCCTCATGCTGGGGCTCCGCCAGCCGACAGGTGGCAGGGTCCGGCTCTTCGGCCTGCCACCGACGGATCGCCGCGCCCGGAGCCGCGCCGGCGTCATGCTGCAAGAGTCGGGCACCACCGGCGTGCTCACGGTCCGCGAGCTGGTCGCGCTCTTCGGCGCCTACTACCCCTCTCCCCTGCCCACCGACCAGGCCGTCGCCATGGCCGGCCTCGCTGACAAGGCGGACGCCCGCGTCGCCACGCTCTCCGGGGGCCAGCGCCAGCGCCTCTACTTCGCCCTGGCCATCTGCGGCAACCCCGAGATCCTCTTCCTCGACGAGCCCACCGTCGGGATGGACATCGAGGCCCGCCGGGCCTTCGTCGCGAGCATCCAAGCGCTCGCGGCCGCCGGCAAGACGGTCGTGTTCACGACCCACTATCTCCGGGAGGCCGAGGAGCTGGCCCGCCGCATCGTCGTCGTCGACCACGGTCTGGTCATCGCCGACGCCACCCCGCGGGAGCTGATGTCCAAGGTCGCCGGGAAGCGCGTGAGCTTCGAGGCGGCGCGCCCGCTGGCCGCCGACACCTTCGGCGGCCTCGCGCTCACGGCGCTCGAGATCGTAGACCGCCGCGTGCGCTTCCTGACCAACGAGCCCGAGACCGTCCTTCGCGCGCTGTTCGAACGCGGCATCGAGTTGCGCGATCTCGAGGTCGCCGGCGCCGACCTCGAAGAAGCCTTCCTGAGCCTCACCCGCCGGCCGGAGCACGCCTGATGGCCCCGCTCTTCCGGATGCTCGTCGCCCAGACGCTCGGCGAGCTGCGCGTCCGCTGGCGCACTCCGGCCTTCAGCCTGACGAACCTCGCGCTCCCGGTGCTCTTCTTCACCTTCTTCGGGCTGCCCGTCGCGGGGCAGACGTTTTCGAACGGCGTGAGCGTGGGCGCCTACCTCCTCGCCTCGTTCGCCGCCTACGCGGTCGGCAGCGTGATGGTCTACGGCTTCGGGATCGGCGTGGCGACGGAGCGGGGAATGAAGGTCGATCTGCTGATGCGCGCGACCCCGCTGCCACCGGCGATCGCCATTCTGGCGAAGGTGCTGAACGCGCTCGCGTTCTCCCTGCTGTCCGTCGTGGTCCTGATCGTCTACTGCATCCTCGTCGGCGGCGTGCGGCAGGACCTGACGGTCTGGATCGACATCACCGCGCGGCTCCTCGCGGGGTCGCTGCCCTTCGTCGCGCTGGGCTTCGCGATCGGGTACAGCTCCGGCCCCACCGTGGCGCCCGCGCTGGCGAACCTGATCTTCCTCCCGCTGTCGTTCGCCTCGGGCCTGTTCATGCCGCTCGACCGGCTCCCCGGCTTCGTGCAGCGGATCGCCCCGTACCTGCCGACCTACCACTACGGTCAGCTCGCGTGGAGCGCCGTCGGCGTCCCGTCCGAGCCCCTCTTGACCAGCCTCGCCTGGCTCGCCGGCTACACCGCGCTGTTCATGGCGGTCACGATCCGGGCCTACCGGCGCGAGCAGTCGCTCAAGTTCGCCTAAACCCACATGTTCATGAGGAGACCCTCCATGAGGCAAGCGATCCGCTCCCTGATCCTTCTCGTGCTCACGCTCCTCGTCCCTGCGACCGGCGCCCGGGCCGAGATCCTGGCCATGCTCAACTACGAGACCAAGCCCGAGCACGTCGCGCGGAAGGAAGGGATCGCGATCATCGACGTGGATCCGAAATCGCCCACGTTCGGCAAGATGCTCATGGACATTCCGCTGCCGCCGGATCTGGTCGCCCATCACATCTACTTCAACAAGGACAAGAGCAAGGCGTACATCACCGCGCTCGGCAAGAGCATCCTGCACGTGATGGACTTGACGCGCTTCCCCTACCGGATGAAAGCCGTACCGCTGCCCACCTGCAAGGTGATGGAGGACGTGGTGTTCTCCGATGACGGCAAGACCTGGTACCTGACCTGCATGGGCTCGAGCGCCGTGGTCATGGGCGACGCCGCGACGGACACGCCGACCAAGACCGTGACGGCGCCCTCCGGCCCGGCGTTCATCAAGTACCCGCACGGCATCTCCATCCACGGGGGCATCGACCGGCTGATCATCACGAGCACGGTGCGGGCCACGGATCTCGGCGACCCGGGAGAGACCGTAACGGTCCTCGAGGCGAGCACGGGCAAGGTGCTGTCCACCCACAAGGTCTCGCTCAAACCCTCGCCCTCGGGCGAGGCGCCGGTGGAAACGATGTTCCTCCCCCGTGCCAACCCGCCGGTCGCCTACATCACCACCATGTACGGCGGCACGCTCTGGATGGCGGCGTGGAACCCGCCGAACAAGAGCTTCGACTTCAGCCAGGTGGACGACCTCGGCAAGCGCGGGCAGGGCGTCCTGCTCGAGATGGAGCACAACAAGAAAGGCGACCGCCTCTACGTGACCGCCGCCAAGCCCGGCCACGTGAATGTCTACGACGTCAGCGATCCCCGGAAGCCGGCCATCCTGAAGGCGATCCCCGCGGGGCCCGGCGCGCACCACCTGGCCTTCTCCGCCGAGGAGCGCTACCTCTTCGTGCAGAACAGCCTGCTCAACCTGCCCGGGATCAGCGACGGCTCCGTCACCGTGATCGACGTCGCCAAGGGCGAGCCGATCGCGAGCATGGACACGCTCAAGAACCAGGGCCTCAACCCGAACTGCATCATCCTGCTCCCTCAGCGCCCGTAACGCGAGGACACATGATGGGCGACCACTCCTCGATAAAGCGCCGGCTCGCCGCCATTCTCGCCGCCGACATCGCCGGCTACAGCCGTCTCATGGGCGAGGACGAGGCCTCGACGGTCCGCGACCTCAAGGGCCATCAGGCGGTGATCCTGCCGCTGGTCGGCCGCTACGGCGGCCGCATCATCGACACCGCCGGGGACGGCATCCTGGCCGAGTTCCCGAGCGTGATCAACGCGACCGAGTGCGCGGTCGAGATCCAGACCATCATGGCGACGCGCAACGAGGTGGTGCCCGAGTCGCGCCGCATGCTGTTCCGCATCGGCATCAACCTGGGTGACGTCATCCACGACGAGACCCGGATCTACGGCGACGGCATCAACATCGCGGCGCGGCTCGAGGGGATCGCGGAGCCCGGCGGGATCTGCATCTCCCGCCAGGTGTTCGACCAGGTGAGTCGCGCGCTCAAGGCGGATTTCCAGGCGCTCGGCCCGCGCACCTTGAAGAACATCGCGCAGCCGGTGGACGTCTTCGCCATCGCGCCGGCGGATCGCGGCGCCGGCCCGGGCGTGACGGCCCCCAATGCCGTTGATCTGAAGCAGGAGATCCGCTTCTGCACCGCGCCCGACGGCGTCCAGCTCGCCTATTCGACGATCGGCCAGGGGCCGCCGTTGATGAAGACGGGCAACTGGATGACCCATCTGGAATACGATCTCGAAAGCCCGATCTGGCGGCATTTGTACCGGGAGCTGCTGAAGGACCACACGCTGGTCCGCTACGACGCCCGCGGTAACGGGCTGTCGGACCGGACCGTCGACGAGATCTCGTTCGACGCCTTCGTGAGCGATCTGGAGACGGTCGTCGACGCCGCGGGGATCACGCGGTTCGCCCTGCTCGGGATCTCCCAGGGCTGCGCGGTCTCGATCGCCTACGCGGTGCGACATCCCGAGCGGGTATCGCATCTCATCCTCTACGGCGGGTACGCGCTGGGCTGGAACAAGCGCGCCCGCAGCGCGGCCCAGAAAGAGGAGGACGCCGCCCTGCTGACGCTGATGCGCCTGGGCTGGGGCAAGGAGAATCCGGCCTTTCGCCAGCTCTTCACCTCCCAGTTCATGCCCGGCGGGACCAAGGAGCAGGCCGACTGGTTCAACGAGCTGGAGCGCATCACGGTCTCGGGGGATGTTGCCGCCCGGATGTTCGAGGCAAACGGCGAGACCGACGTCACCGCGCTGCTCCCGCAGGTACGCGTGCCGACCCTCGTGCTGCACGCGCGCGACGATGCCCGCGTTCCGTTCGAAGCCGGGCGCCGGATGGCGGCCGGCATCCCGGGTGCCCAGTTCGTCACACTGCAGGGGCGCAACCACCTCTTCCTGGAGACCGAGCCGGCATTTGGCCAGTTCCTGGAGCACACCCGGGCCTTCCTGGCAACCTGAGCGTCGCTAGGCCGCCGTGTAGCCGCCATCCACCGGCAGCGCGGCGCCGGTCACGAATGCCGCCTCATCGCTGGCAAGATACAGGATGGCGGCGGCGATGTCCTCCGGCTTGCCGAAGTGGCCCAAGGGGTGCCGCTCCAGCAGGGGCTGGTGCCAGCTTGGGTCGGTGAGGAACGGCGCCGTCATCGGCGTCTCGATGACGCCCGGGCACACGCAGTTCACGCGCACGCTGGGCGCCCAGGTCAGGGCCATGGATCGCGTCAGGTTGACGACGCCCCCCTTCGAGGCGGCGTACGCGGGTGACAGCGAGCCGCCGACGAGACCGAAGATGGAGGCGATATTGGTGACGGACCCGTTGCCGCTCGCGGCCAGGTGGGGTAGGGCCGCGCGCGAGGCGAGGTAGGTGCCGCTGAGGTTCACGCCGACGACGCGCTCCCACTCCTTCGGCGCCGGCGTGGCATCCCGCCCCGCAGCGCTCACTCCCGCGGAGTTGACGAGCGTCGTGATGCGCCCGAATCGCCCGAGCGCCGTCTCGATCATGCGGCCGCAGCTCCCCTCCTCGGTGACGTCAACGAGGAGCGCGGCCGCGACACCGCCGGCCTTGGCGATCATCTCCGCCGTCTCCTGCGCGGCGTCCCCCTTCGCGTCGGCGCACAGGAGTCGCCCGCCCTCGGCCGCGAGCCGCAGCGCCGTCGCCCGGCCGATGCCGGAGCCCGCACCCGTGACGATGACGACCTTGTCGTTCATTCGCGGGCCCCCCGGACTCTGGCGCATGGCCACCGGATTGTGGACCGGCGGCGGCGGACCAGTCAAGGTCCGAGAGGAGAACGGCCAGCGCCTAGGCAACCCGCGCACGAAGACGAAGCGACCGGCAGCGCTGCCCCCCCCTACGGAGCAGCTTGTCCGCCGTTCGCGTCGTCAGAGATCCGGCGCCGGTCGACGTCGGGCGCCTGACGCCTCCAGAGCTGTTCCCGAAGGATCGGCCATTCCTCGCGGCGGCGATCGCCGCCCACGCAACTCACCACCCCACGTTCCCCCTGCTGGCGACTCGCCGCGAGCCCGTCCTTGGCGATCCGGGTGGCGTCCGCCAGCCGCCCGTCGCGGAGATACGCGCCGCCGAGCGCCCCGACGCGGCCGGCCCACGGCGCCACCAGCCTCACTGTCCGCGCGGCGACGCCACGGGCGGCGTCCTCCATCAGGGCGACCCCCTCGGCGCGGCGGCCCGTCCCGTGGTACGCCGCGCCCAGCGCCCAGACGAAGTCGTGGAACAGCATGGGAATCTCTCGCGTCCGGCAGAGCTCGAGGCCGCGCTCCAGCGGAGCCACGGCGCCGGCGAAGTCGCCCTGATCGAGCTTGAGGGTGCCGAGGTCGAAGAGGGGGAAGAGAAGCGTGTAGACGTGCCCCGCCGTCTCCGCGATGTGCATCGCCTCGCGGAGACGGCCGAACGCTTCGGCGAACCGCCCGACGGCCCCGAGCGCCCTGGCCAGCGTGTTCCGCACGAGCGAACCCTGGATGGTGGCCTGACCGAATCGCTCCTGCGCCAGGCCCTCCGGGATCAGCGTGACCGCGGCCTCGCAGTGCCGGATACCCTCGCGGCACTCACCCCGCGCCATGTACACCCCGCCAAGATAGCTGTTGGCGACAACCTGGAGGGCGACGTCCGCCTGCGAGTCGCCGATGGCCAGGGCGCGACGTCCGGCCTGGAGCGCCGTCCCGAGATCGCCGGCCTGCCAAAACTGGATCACCTTGTAGTTCAGCGCGCGGGCGAGGCGGCGCTGGTCTCCGGCGGCCGCCGCGAGGGCTTCGGCCTCGTCGAGGAGGGCCCTTATCCGTCCCGTCTCGCCGAGCGGGACGAGCGCGGTGCGGAGGTCGAAGCGGATGTCGAGGGACTCGGCGATGGTGTCGGGATGCTCCGGCAGTCGCCGGAGCGCGTCGAGTGCCTGCTCGAAGCAGGTGGCCGCCTCGCGGTTGGCCGAGCGCAGGAACACCTTGGTGCCGGCCTGGCGCAGGTAGCGCACCGCCTTGTCCCAGACCTCGCCCTGCCGCGCGTGGTGCGCCAGCCGCTCCACGTGCTCGACGAGACGGTCGGCGTGCAGGCGCTCGAGGGCGGCCGCCACCGCGGCGTGAAGATCGCGCCGGCGCTCCCCCAGGAGGCCCGCGTAGGCCACGTCGTGGGTCAGCGCGTGCTTGAAGGTGTACTCCAGATCCGGGAAGAGCTGCGTCTCGTAGAGGAACTCCGCCTCCTGGAGATGGGCCAGCCCGCGCCGCAAGGTTTCCTCCGGCTGCTCCGCGATCGCCGCCAGCAGCGCGTAGGGCACGTCCTTGCCGATCACCGAGGCGGCCTGCAGGAGCCGCTTCTCCTCCGGCGGGAGCCGGTCGATCCGCGCCGCCAGGATCGTCTGCACCGTGGCCGGCACCTGCAGCGCTTCCACCGGCCGCGTCAGCCGGTACGCCCCCCGCTCGCCTGCCAGCGCCCCAGTCTCCACCAAGGTCCGCACCGTCTCCTCCAGGAAGAACGGGTTGCCTCGCTTCACGAGCATCTGCATCAGGGATGCGAGCCCGGGGTCCGGCCCGAGGAGCGCCGCCAGCAGCTACGCCGCGCTCTCGGCGGGTAGGGTGTCGAGCCGGAGCTGGGAGTACGCCGTCTTGCTCCCCCAGCGGTGCTCGTACTCGGGCCGGTAATTCACCAGGAGCAAGAGACGGGTGGACCC
>JACORX010000418.1 GCA_016179165.1 Candidatus Rokuibacteriota bacterium
CGGGGTTGGCGGTGCCCTGGCCGGCGCGGTCGAAGGCGGTGCCGTGGTCGACCGAGACCCGGAGGATGGGGAGCCCGACCGTCACGTTCACGCCGGAGAGGCCCGTCCAGGTCTTCCGGGCGTCGTCGTAGCGGAAGCCGAGGGTCTTGACCGGCACGTGGCCCTGGTCGTGGTACATGGCCACGACGATGTCGAACTCGCCCCCGCGCGCCCGCGAGAAGAGCGTGTCGGCAGGCAGCGGGCCGTGGACGTCGAGCCCTTCGCGGCGCGCGGACTCCGCGGCCGGGATGATCTGGGTCTTCTCCTCGTCGCCGAAGAGGCCGTCCTCGCCGGCGTGCGGGTTGAGCCCGCAGACGGCGATGCGGGGGCGCGCGACTCCAAGCCCGTTCATGGTCTGATGCGCCAGCCGGATGACCCGCAGCACGCGGTCCTGGGTGCAGAGATCGGGCACGCGGCGCAGGGCGACATGCGTCGTGACGTGGATGACCTTGAGTTCCCGGCCCATCAGCAGCATGGCGAAGTCCTTCGTGCCCGACAGCGTGGCCAGGATCTCGGTGTGCCCCGAGTGCTGGACGCCCGCGGCGGCCAGCGCCTCCTTGTTCACGGGCGCCGTCACCATGCCGTCGATCTCTCCCGACTGGCAGAGCCTGACGGCCCTCTCGATGTAGGCGTACGCGGCGCGGCCGGCCTCGGCGCTGACCTGCGCCCGCACGAGCGTGGAGGCGTCGGCATTGGCGAGGTCGAGGATTTCGAGGGAGCCGGCTTCGAAGCGGCACTCGGCGGGCTTCGACACCACGTGGAGCCTCAGCGGAGAGCGCAAGAGCCCGAGCGCGGCCTCCATCACCGAGCGGTCGCCGATGACGACGGGGCGGCACGCCGAGGCGACCTCCGGTGTCGCCAGCGCCTTGACGGTGATCTCGGGCCCGACTCCGGCGGGGTCGCCCATGGTGATGCCGAGCAGCGGGAGGCGGGAAGCCATCATGGGGGTCTTCTCGCGAGCGCGACGAACAAGTCCGGCGCCCCGAAGCCGCCGGCCTTGGTCAGGATCGGAATCGTTGACATCGAGTCGACAACGAGCCGGCCGAGGGCGAGTCCACTCGCGGGCGCGCCCGTCAGCTCGAGGCGGCGCGCGGCGAGCGCCCGCATCACGGCCCGCGCGGTGTCTCCTCCGGTGAGCGCGAGCAGGGCAGGCGAGATCTCCGCGAGCACCGTCCTGACGGCTGATGCCAGACGCGCGGCGATGTCCTGCGCCGTGCCTTCGAGGCCGGCGGTCGTTGACAGAAAGGCGAGTGTGCCGGCGCGGAGCGCGGCCACGACCTCGGCCAGGTCCGGATCGCCCGTGGCGTCGAGCCGGGCGCCCGCCGCGCCGGCCGCTTCGAGCGCATCCACCTGAGCGCGCGTCGCGGGGTGGCGACTGCCCGCGACGACGAGCCAGCCACCGGGCGCGGGCGCGGGCGGAACGGGCGCGGCGAAGCCCCAAGCGCGCGCGGCGGCGCCGGCGAGGCCGGCCGAACCGGCCAGCAGGACTCCGGGGAGGTCTATCGCGGCCAGGGCGAGGGCGTCGAGGTCCTGGTCAACCTCCGCATCCGCCACCACGAGGCCGGTCCGCATCGCGAGTGCGCGCGCAAGATCCTCTATCGGGCCGCGGACTTCCTTGAGGGGGAGGAGCGAGACGGGGAGCGGGAGGAGCGAGGCGGGGAGCGGGAGGAGCGAGGCGGGACGGCCCGAAGGGCTCGAGAGGATCTCGACGAGGTCGGAGGTCGGGCCTGGATAGTCGGGATCCCTGCCCGTGGGGCTCTCGTGGGCTGGCTGCCCGAAGACGGAGAGCACGCCGTCCCGCACGGTGCGCCCCTGGGCCGGAAAGGCGGGGCAGACGAGCGCGGTCGTGGCGCCGGACGCGCCCAGGAGGGCGTCGAGCTCGGCTGCCACCGGGCCCCTGACGGTCGAGTCGAGCTTCTTGAAGATCCGGCCGCCGCCCAGACGCGCCTCGAGGCCGACAACCGCGCGACGTACTCGCTCTGCGGCGGCGGCAGGCGGGAGCGCGCGGCTCTCGGTGTCCACCGCGGCGGCCGGCCAGCGTGCGTCGGGCAGCTCGGGCACCACGAAGACCCCGACAGGGCCGCGTCCGGCGAAGAGCGCGCCCGCGTCACATGCGCCCGTCAGGTCATCGGCGATGATCGTGACAGTCATGGAATTCCTGTAACGTAACACAAAGGGCAGGGCGCATGAGGGACCGGTGGACGTCCGTGTATACTACAAGGCCATGTGGCGTCTTACCCTCCGCATTCTGATGTTTCTCGCCTGCGCTGCGCTTCCTGCGGGTGCCGCGCCCGCGGGTGCCACAGAAGATCCCGCGCGCACACTTGACCTCATCAAGCCGAATCGCCAGCAGCAGGCCAAGGATTTCAACGTCGCCGCGCTCGAAGGCGGCAAGGTGAGGCTCGCCGATCTCAAGGGCAAGGTGGTCTTCCTCAACCTCTGGGCGACCTGGTGCCCCCCGTGCAAGGAAGAGATGCCCGCCATGGAGCGCCTCTGGCAGCGCTACAAGGCCCAGGGCCTCGTCGTCATCGCACTCAGCATGGACTCGGCGGGAGCGAAGGTCGTCAAGCCGTTCATCGATCAGGCGAAATACACCTACCGGGTTGCGCTCGACCCGAAGATGGAGATCGCGCAGCTCTACGGCGCCCACTCGATCCCCTCGACCTTCATCATCGATCGGAGCGGGATGCTCCGGGCCATCGCGCTGGGCCCGCGGGACTGGGACGGCCGTGCCTCCTTCGCCTATTTCGACGCCCTATTGAAGGATGGCAAGCCCCGTGGCTGAGTCGCTGGGGGTGTTGGTCGCCTTTTCGGCCGGGCTCTTTTCTTTCCTGTCGCCCTGCGTCCTGCCGCTCTTCCCGTCCTACCTCTCCTTCGTCACGGGCATGTCCGTGGACCGCCTGGCTGCGGACGTCACCCTTTCCGAGCGCGCCCTCGTGATGCTGCACTCGCTGGCCTTCATCGCCGGCTTCACGGTGGTGTTCGTGAGCCTCGGCGCCTCGTTCAGCGCCGCCGGGCAGTTCCTCCTCGACTACCGCGACTGGATCCGGATCGGTGGAGGGGTGCTGATCGCCGCTTTCGGCCTCGTCATCGCGGGCGTGCTCACGTGGGGCCCGCTCGGGCGCACCCGCCAGATCCAGATCCGCAGCAAGCCCGCCGGGTTTCTCGGCTCCTTCGCTGTCGGACTGACTTTCGCGATCGGTTGGACGCCCTGCGTCGGCCCCATCCTGGGCGCCATCCTGACGCTTGCCAGCAACGAGAGGACCGTCAGCCAGGGCGTGGGGCTCCTGCTGGCCTACTCGGCGGGGCTCGGCATGCCCTTCCTCGTCTTCTCGGCGGGGCTCGGCTTCTTCCTGCGTTTCTTCAAGCGCTACCGGCCCCTGATCCACACGGTGGAGGTGGCGGCGGGCGTGCTGCTCGTGGTGGTCGGCGTGCTGGTCGCCACGAACTACTACGTCGTGCTCAACTCGTGGACGATCAGTCTCACGCCGGAGTGGCTTCTCAAGCGTCTCTAGCAGGCCGCCGATAAGGGCCCATCTGCTTCGTTGCCGCCCTCGGCTGCGGGCTCAACGTACAGGAGTACGCCTCGCCAGCAGCCTTCGGGCGGCGCCTCGCAGCTGGACCCTTCTCGACGGCCTGCGGCCTAGGGCGGCCCAAGCGTTTGTAGGCAGAACCCGCTAACCATGGGTATCCTCTCCGCATGAGCATCGGCGTGCGCGTGCCGGCGACCTCGGCCAACCTGGGCCCGGGCTTCGATGTGCTCGGGCTCGCGCTGGGCCTCTACAACGAGATCGTCTACGAAGTGGCCGACCGCGTCTCTGTCACGGTCGAGGGCGAGGGAGCGGACCGGCTCGACACCGGAGCCGGCAATATCGTGGCTCGGGCGGCGCTCATGGTCCACGAGGCGGTTGGGCGGCCGTTCACCGGCGCCGCCATCCACTGCGTCAACCGGATTCCGCCGGCGCGGGGTCTCGGATCGAGCGCCGCCGCCTGGGTGGGCGGGCTCGTCGCCGCCAATGCGGCTTTGGGAACGCCCCTCGACCGCGACGCCGTCCTGGCGCTGGCCTGCCGAGCCGAGGGGCATCCCGACAACGTCGCCGCGGCGCTCCTGGGAGGTCTCACGGTCTCGTGCGTCTCGGGCGAGCGCGTCGTCGCCGTCTCCCTGCCGGTGCCGGCAGACCTCGGCTGGGTGGTCCTCGTGCCCGGGATCGAGAGCTCGACACGAGAGGCGCGCGCCGTCCTGCCCGACACCGTCACGCGCGCGGATGCCGTGTTCAACCTTCAGCGAATGGGGCTGCTCCTGGCTGCGCTCGCCTCGGGGCGTGTCGACGTCCTGGGCGTGGCCATGGAGGACAGGCTGCATCAGCCCCAGCGGCTGGCGCTCTTCCCCTGGATGGAGGCCGTGCGTCGAGCAGCCCTCGAAGCAGGAGCGCTGGGCTGCGTCCTCTCCGGAGCGGGTCCCGCGCTTCTCGCGGCAGTGCGCGGGGCGGCGCAACCCGTGGTCCGGGCCATGGAGGGGGCGTTGAGCCTGGCAGGCGTAGCGGGGCGCGCGCTCCCGCTGCCGGTGGACACGGACGGAGCCACGTGGAACCGGCGCCCGTGACCGCCGGTTACCCTAGGTGAGAGGCGCCGGGACTTGACTCGCTCCGAGTCGGGGCGATACGATGCCGGCAAGGTGAACGTGTGATCAAGAGTGATCGGTGGATCAGGCGGATGGCCGTCGAGAAGGGCATGATCAAGCCCTTTGAGGAGCGCCAGGTTCGCGCCGGCGTGATCTCTTACGGGCTTTCGTCCTACGGTTACGACCTCAGGATCGCCGACGAGTTCAAGATCTTCACCA
>JACORX010000416.1 GCA_016179165.1 Candidatus Rokuibacteriota bacterium
ACGTAGACCGGGCAGCCGGTCAGCCGGCCGATGAGGATCGCGCGGTTGATCGCCTCCTCCTCCGTCCAGTCGGGACACGTGGCCGGAAAGTCGATCGGCGCCGTGCGACCCTCGGCGATCGCCTTGTCCTCGAGGAAGGAGAGGATGTCGCCGTTCTCACAGTGGAGCTGGCAGAGGGCGCCGAGCGCGGCGAGACGGTCCATCGTCCGCGCGATGAACTCGTCGGAGACCATGCGCTTCGGGCGCTTCTTGTAGGTCATGAAGAGCTTGAACGACGTCACCCCGAGCCGCACGGCTTCGGGGATGCCGTCCAGGATCGCCGGCTCGTGGTTCAGGATGAAGTGGAAGCCGAAGTCGAGCACGGAGAGGGCCTGCGCCTCCTCGCGCAGTCGGTGGAGCGCCTTCGGCAGCGTCTCACCCTCGTCGCACACGACGAAGGGCAGGAGCGTCGTCAGCCCCGTGCGGGCGGCGGCGAGCGGCGCCGTCTTCCAGTCGTCGTACTCCGGCCCGATGTGGAGGTGGCAGTCGATGAGCCCGGGCAGGACGTACTTGCCGGCGGCGTCGATGATCCGATCGGCGGGCGGCAGGAGCGCCTCGGAACCGAGCGCGACGATGCGGTCCCCCTTGATCGCCACCGCCGTCTCCACGACGTCGGAGGCGGTGACGACCTGCCCGCCGCGGACGATCAGGTCCACGCCGGCCGTCACCGGTGCGCCTCCTTCTCGGTCACGGGCGTGAGCACGGCCGCGTAGTGCTGGGGCTGCCGCCGGCCGAGGAAGTTCCATCGCTTGCGGACAGGCGCCATCTGGTCGAGGTCCAGGCGGGCGATCACGAGCTCGTCGCCGGTCGTCGTCGCCTTGGCCATCACCTGGCCGAGCGGGTTCACGATACAACTGCCGCCGATCAGCTCGACGCCGTCCTCCACGCCGGCCTTGGCGACGCCCACCACGAAGCAAGCGTTCGCGTAGGCGCCCCCACGCAGGCAGAGCGCGTTGAGGTCGAGGGCCAGCGCCGAGATCGGGGTGTTGTAGCCGATCAGGATGACCTCGGCGCCCTGGAGGGCCAGGCACCGGTAGCTCTCGGGATAGCGCCGGTCCTGGCAGATCGCGATACCGACCTTCGCGCCGCACGCCTCGAAGACCTTGTAGCCGGTGTCGCCGTGCTCGAAGTAGTAGGGCTCGTACACCTGCGCGAAACCGTCCGCCGCCTTCGTGCCTGGCAGGTGGATCTTCCGGAACGTGCCGCAGAGCCGGCCGTCGCGGTCGGTGAGCAGCGCGGTGTTGAAGTACTTCCCGTCCGCCTTCTCGCAGAAGCCCACGTGGACCGCCACGCGGGCCTCCGCCGCGCGCCGGAGCAGGGGCAGGAGGGCCTTGGGAGGAACCTCCGTCTCGAAGAACTGGTCGAAGTCTTTCCGGAGGCGCTTCGGGAAGTAGGTGGTCAGCGCCATCTCGGGATACGCGATCAGCTCGACGCCTTGGTGCACGGCATCGGCAAGCAGGGCGAGCATGCGCTCGACGATCTCGTCGCGGCTCGCGCCGTCCTGGTTCGGGCCCATCTGGGCGGCGGCGATCTTCAGATAGCGGGCCATAGTCGACTCTCCTCTCACGTCGGATTCCGGAACGCCGCCTCACGCTGATACCGCATTCGGCGTCCCCCGGCAAGCCCGAAACCCTTATGTTCGGCCTTCACCTCGCATATACTACCTTCTCCAATGCTGAAAGCGTACGGCGGGAAGTTCTGGGACGAGCTGACGGTCGGCCAGGAGTTCTGGACGGGCGGCCGGACCGTGACCGAGGGCGACGTGCTGGCCTTCTCGGGCCTCACGGGCGATTTCAATCCCCTCCACGTGGACGAGGAGTTCGCGCGCACGAGCCCATTCGGGACGCGCGTTCCGCACGGTCCGTTGATCCACGACATGTACCTGGGCCTGCTTGACCGTCTGGGGCTCATCGCCGGCACCGCGCAGGCGTTCCTCGAGCTCCGCTGGAAGTTCCTGGCGCCCGTCCTGGTGGGTCACACCGTCCATGCGCGCGTCGTCGTCCAGGCCAAGCGCGAAGTCGCGAAGCGCGACCGCGGGATCGTCACCTTCGCCGTGACGCTGTTCAATCAGCGAGACGAGCCGGTTCAGGAGGGGGAGCACACCCTGCTCCTCGCGCGCCGGCCGGGATAGTCCCGAGCGTCGTGCGGCGTGGGCAAAACCCCCGCCCTGGGCAAATGACCAAACCAAGGGCCGGCTCGGCGAGCTGGGAGCGCTGCCTTCGTGTTTCTGTCGGCCCGTAACGATCGGCAAGGTCCTGCTTTCTTTGCGCCGTTCACGGCGGGTTCGCCGGGGGCGCGCTCCGGCGCCCTGTGCCGGGTGGGTGGCACGAGCCTTGCGTCCAACGCCAGCGGGTTTCCGAATCAAACCGTTTCCGAAGTCAATCCATTGACCAGGGGGTAGCCTATGAACCGCTCAGTGAAGGTAGCAGTGGCTGTGTTGGCTCTCACTTCCTTCCTCGCCGCGCCCTCCGTCGGCTTGGCGAAGAGTGGGGTCGATCTCAGGGCGGAGCTGACGCCCTGTTGCGGCGACCCGGAGCCACAAGCCGAGGGCAAGAAGGCCGAGTTCAAGACACAGACGAAGAACAGTGGCAACACGGGCGTGGCCAACCTCCGGATCGAGGTCGAGATCCCGATTCCCAGCGCGGGCCTGGGCATCACGGACCCCGCGGCCGCGGACATCCGCGTGGTCTTCAGCCGCGGCGAAGTGGGAGACTACGCCGAGTGCTTCATGGTGCTGGACGAGGACGAGGACGACAAGGCGAAGTTCGAGCTGAGGATCCAGCAGCTGAGCCAGAACGGGACGACCATCATCAAGAAGGCGGTGGGGCAATGCGACATCGACCTGGCGACCGGCGGCGTCCAGTCGGGCGTGCCGGGCGTCCTCGACGGCGACCTGGCCACGGTCAGCAGCGTCGTCGAGGCCACCTCGACCGACTTCCTCCAGGGAACCTTCGCCCAGCACTAAGAGCCCGCGAAGAAATCGGCGCGCGGTAACCCAGACCCTCGCGCGCACCGAGCCCAGATGGCTCGGATGGGCGCGCCCGCTCTTCGAGGCGAACGCGCGCGGCGGCCCGGATAGTCCCGAGCGCCGTGTCGCGGGCCGGATGACTCAGCGCGCTGCCGGCCGGCGCGCCAGGAGGAACGCGATCGAGCCCGCCGCCGCACACGCCGCCAGCACGCTGAACCCCGGCACATAGCTGCCCGTGCGATCCGCCAGGATCCCGGCCACGAGCGGCCCGAGCATCATCCCGAACATGATGACCATCGACGACACGCCGGAGATCATGCCGAACGAGCGGCTGCCGAAGTAGTCGGCGCGGATCGCGGCCATGAGCGGCCCGCGCATGCCCCACGAGAGGCCGTGCAGCACGGCGAACAGCAGGACCATCCAGAATGCGGTGGCGAGCGCGAGCACCATGAGCGCCGCGGCGTGTCCGAGCATGCAGGCGGCACAGATCCGGCGCTTGCTGAAGCGATCGCCGAGCCAGCCGCCGGTGAGCTGGCCGGTGATCTGCATGACGGTGAGGAGCGCGACGACGGCGCCCGCCTGGTGGAGCGAATAGCCGAGCCGCTCGGTGACATGGATGATCATGTGCACCATGACGGCGGAGACGACGAGCAGCGCGGCGGCGTGGCCGACCGAGATGTACCAGAACGCCGGCGTGGCCATGGCCTCGCGCGCCGTGTAGCTCCGCGTCTCCACCGGCCGCGCCGCTCCGTCCTCGGCCTGACGCGGCTCGCCGTCGGGGGTCAGCCCGTACCGCTCCGGCGGGTGCCGCATGAGCTGCGCGAGCGGCAGGGCGA
>JACORX010000001.1 GCA_016179165.1 Candidatus Rokuibacteriota bacterium
CACCGGGCGCGGCATCATCACGCTGCGGGCCAAGGCGCACGTCGAGAAGATGCGCGGCGGCCGCGAGGCCATCATCATCACCGAGCTGCCCTACCAGGTAAACAAGGCTACGCTGATGGAGAAGATCGGCGAGCTCATTCGCGACAAGAAGATCGAGGGCGTTTCCGAGCGCCGCGACGAATCGAGCCGCGAGGGGATCCGCGTTGTGCTGGAGCTCGGTCGCGGGGACATGCCGCAGATCGTCATCAACCAGCTCTACAAGCACACGCAGATGCAGACGACCTTCGGCATCATCATGCTGGCGCTGGTCGGCCGCCGGCCGCAGGTCGTCACACTCAAGCAGATGCTGAGCGAGTTCATAGGGTTTCGCCGTGAGGTCGTCACGCGGCGGACGAAGTACGATCTCGCGCGTGCGGAAGAGAAGGCCCACATCCTCGAAGGCCTCCGCAAGGCTATCGATCAGCTGGACCTCGTTATCCGGCTGATCCGACAGGCGGAGCATCCGGAGGCGGCGAAGGACGCCCTGATGCGCCGGCTGGACCTGTCGGAAATCCAGGCGAAGCACATCCTTGACATGCGGCTGCAGCGGCTGACGCAGCTCGAGCGCCACAAGATCGTGGAGGAGCACGAGCAGACGCTGGCGCTCATCACGGACCTCAAGGGCATCCTGGCCTCCGACCTGCGGCTGATGGGCATCATCAAGGACGAACTCGCGGCGCTCAAGAGCGACTTCGGTGACGAGCGGCGCACGGAGATCCTCGAAGAAACGGCGGACCTGACGATCGAGGACCTACTGGCCGACGAAGAGATGGTCGTCACGATCACGCGCTCGGGCTACATCAAACGGACGCTTTTGGAAGCGTACCGCAGCCAGAAGCGGGGCGGCAAAGGCGTCACCGGCATGGAGACCAAGGAAGAGGACATCGTCGAGGACCTTTTCGTCGCCTCGACGCATGCGTATCTCCTCTTCTTCACGAACAAGGGCAAGGTCCACTGGCTCAAGGTCCACGAGATCCCCGAGGGCGGCCGCCAGGCCAAGGGCAAGGCCATGGTCAACGTACTCTCGCTCGCCGAGCGGGAGATGGTCGCGACCTGCGTCCCCGTGCGCGATTTCGCGTTGGGCGGCTACGTCTTCTTGACCACCAAGCGTGGGACCGTCAAGAAGACGGAGCTCGTCGCCTTCTCGCATCCGCGGGCGGGCGGCATTCTCGCCATCGATCTCGACGAGGGCGATGAGGTTATGGCCGCGCGGCGTACCGACGGACGGCGCGAGGTCCTGCTCTCGACCAAGGGCGGCATGATCATCCGCTTCCCCGAGGACGGCATCCGGCCCACGGGGCGGACGGCCGGCGGAGTGCACGGGATCGACGTTGACGAGGGCGACCAGGTCATCGCCGCGGAGGTGGTGCAGGAAGGCGCCACCGTACTCACCGTCACCGAGCGCGGATACGGCAAGCGCACGCCGCTCGACGAGTACCGGCTGCAGGGCCGCGCCGGCAAGGGCATCATCGACATCAAGACCGAGGGGCGCAACGGCTCCGTGGTGGGGATGCTGCAGATCCGCGAGGGCGACGACATCCTGGTCATCACCACCAACGGCAAGATGATCCGGATCCACGGCGACGACATCACGAGCCAGGGACGGAATACCATGGGAGTGCGCATCATCGACCTGGATGCCGAGGACCGCGTGGGCAGCGTCGCGCGCGTCGAGGCGGAGCAGGCGGCCGAGCCTTCGTCATAGCGTTACCCCGACCGGGGACACGAGGCCGCCTGCGGGCGGCCTCTTTTGTTTCACCAGATCGTCCCTCTCCCTCAGGGGAGGGGGCGGCAGTTCGAGCTGAGACGCGGCTACCGAGCCGCAGGCTCGGAGAGCGCCGAGGCGAGGGTTGAGAAAAGGGAGGGGGTTCGAGACGTGCTGGACATCAAGCTGATCCGCGAGAATCCTGAGGCCGTCGAGCGCGGCTTGGCGGACCGGGGCGGCGCCGACCTGGTCAGGCCTGTCCTCTTGCAGGATGCGGCGCGCCGGCGACTCGTGCGGGAGAGCGAGGACCTGAAGGCGCTTCGGAACAAGGCCTCGGAGGAGATCGGCCGGGCCAAGCGCCGCGGCGAGGACGCCGCCGCCGAGCAGACGCGCATGCGCGAGGTGGGCGAGCGGATCAAGGCGCTCGAGGCCGCGCTGAAGGGCGTGGACACGGAGATCGAGCGCCTGCTCCTTCAGATCCCAAATCTGCCCGCTGCGGTCGTTCCCCCCGGGCAGACGGAGGACAAGAACGTCGAGGTCCGCCGCTGGGGCGCGCGGCGCGAGTTCGGCTTCGCGCCGAAGCCTCACGAGGAGATCGGCGAGGCGCTCGGCCTCATGGACTTCGAACGGGCCGCGCGGATGTCCAAGTCGCGCTTCGTCGTGCTGTGGGGCCCGCTCGCGCGCCTCGAGCGCGCGCTCGCCGACTTCATGCTCGATCTGCACACCCGCGAGCACGGCTACACCGAGGTCTGGGTGCCGCACCTGGTGAACGCCACGACG
>JACORX010000421.1 GCA_016179165.1 Candidatus Rokuibacteriota bacterium
AGGTTCGGCCCCCTGAAGACACGCTCCATCGAGGCCTGCCTGGGGAACTGCACGGAGCTTCAAGTGATCTGCTCCGGGATGATCGCCAAGGCGTTCCAGCGGGTGGGCTACCCCATCCTGCCCGCCGTCGCCGGCACCCCGGCTGAGGGCAGCGCGCACCTCGGCGCCGGCTCCCAGGAGACCCCGCCGGCCCGGCACTACTCGCAGACGCTGCCCCGGGATTTCGACGTGAGCCCGAACTTCGGCATCGTGAAGTTCGACACTCTTGGCCCCTACGGGCTCGATCCGCATCTGGTTCTGGATTCGTCGACCCGTGAGATCCCGCCGGCCTACGCCGGCGCCGCGGAAAGGAGCACATCTTGAACACCGAAGAGGCCTCTCGCCGAGTTTCCCTTGCTCGGAGCGAAACCGTCGCCGATGGCGCCGGACGGCTCTGGGCCATCGTGCTCGCCGGCGGGGATGGGGTCCGACTCGGGCCCCTGACCCAGCGGGTCTGCGGCGACGACCGGCCCAAGCAATACGCCGCGCTGATCGACGCCCGGTCTCTACTTCGGCAGAGTCTGGATCGCGTGGCCCTGGCCATTCCGGACAACCGAGTCACAGTCGTCACGCATCAGGAGCATGACCGGTACCTGGCGGCGGCTTTGGCCGGGTGCCATCGACCGCGGGTCCTGGCTCAGCCTCAGGACCGCGGCACCGCCGCCGGCGTCTTGTTCCCCGCGCACTGGATTTCGTGGCAGGATCCCGGGGCCACCGTCGCGGTGTTCCCGTCCGACCACTTCATCCTGGAAGAGGCTGCCTTCATGGCCCACGTCCAGGCGGTGGCGGCGTTCGTGGGTCAGCACCCTGAGTGGGTCGTCCTGCTGGGGACCCGGGCCACCGAAGCCGAGACGGAGTACGGCTGGATCGAGCCTGCGGAGCCGATCGCCGAGAGCGCCGGCGGCTCCGTCTGGCGGGTCGGTCGCTTCTGGGAGAAGCCCTCGAAAGAAACGGCGCGCGCGTGCCTGGCGCGCGGATACCTCTGGAACACCTTCGTGTTGATCGCCAAGGCGGCCACGCTCATCGAGGCCGGCAAGCAGTTCCTCCCTGACCTCACCGACCGGCTGTCCCGGATCAAGCCCTTCGCGGGAACCGACGAGGAGCGCTGGGCGATCCATCAGGCGTACTTGCTGGCGCCCAGCGCAAACTTCTCCCGAGCGATCCTCGAACCGTGCCCGCCCTTCCTGGCCGTCTCCCCGCTTCCCGCCCTCACATGGTCCGACTGGGGCACACCGGACCGCGTCATCGAGAGTCTCCGGGCGGCGGGCGTCTCGCCCGCGTGGCTCAGACGCGGGGCGTAGGGGACCATGACGACGGGAGGCTGTCGTATGCTCGACAGAGAGATCGATTGACCGGCCGACCAGAGGAGAGTGCTACGCTCGCCTCCATCGGGCTTCGCTGAGCCGTACGTCCCCGTGACGCGAAAGGAGAGAGGAGCTATGGCAAAACTCCGGGTTAAAGGTATCGCGTTCGACATGTACGGCACGGTGGTCGACGTCGGGGCGGTGGCGGAGGCGTGCAAGGCTGTCGCTCCGGATCCGCTCGCTTTCAACGCGCAGTGGCGGGCCAAGCAACTCGAGTACACGTTCCTGAGGAGCGCGATGGGGAAATACCAGGATTTCTGGAAGGTGTCGGAGCAGGCGCTCGAGTTCACGATCCGGCGGTTCGGCCTCACGATCAGCGCGGCCCAGGGAAAACAGCTGATGGAGGCCTGGCTGCAGCCGACCCCCTACCCGGAGGTGCCCGCCATCCTGTCCCGCCTGAAGGAGCGATACCCCCTCGCGATCCTCTCCAACGGGAGTCCGAAAATGCTCCAGGTCGGGTTGGCATGGGCGGGCCTCCGCTCGCACTTCCGGTGGGTGCTCAGCGCCCACGCGGTAAGGATCTACAAGCCGTCACCGGACGTCTATCAGCTCGCGCTAAAGACCACTCGGCTCCAAAAACGGGAGATCCTCTTTGTCTCCTCGAATTCATTCGACGTGGTCGGAAGCAAGAGTTTCGGCTTCATGGTGTGCTGGATCAACCGAACCGGCGCCCCCTTGGACCCTCTGGGGCCCAAGCCCGATCTCGTCGTCAAGAGCTTCGACGAGCTTCACACGGCCCTGGCGTGAGGGTGGGTTGTCGCGAGCCTTCCGCTCCTCAGATCGCAGCCGATCCAGGTTCCGGCGGCGCCGTTCGCGCGCTTGTCGGCGCTCTGGATCCAGATCACCGGCTCCTGGCAACCTGGAGTGCATCCACTGCCTGAACGCCAGTGGACCCAAGGATCCGTGGCTCCGGCCGCTCGACGCGGGGGCTGCGAGAGGGGCCATCCGGGAGGCCGAGGCGCTCAGCGTGAAGGAGATCTACTTCACCGGCGGCGGCGAGCCGTGCCTCCACCCCGCGATCCTGACGCTTCTCGGTGAGGCGCCCGATGTGGCGCCCACCACGGTGCTGACCAACGGCACAAGGATCAGCGAGGCCGTGGCCGATGCCCTTGCCGAGGCGGCGGTCCGGACGTCCTACTCCCTGGGCGGCTGCCAGGCGCGGCGGGCGAGCGGCCGACGGAGAAGCGGATCGAGGGATTCGTCCGCGGGCTCCTGTAGTGCACGGAGTCGCGAGTGGTTGCCCATGGAGGCGTCTACGCCTGTCCGATCCTGGCCGGGCTACCCGGCACGCGGCTCTCGGCGGGCGGTCTCGAGGAGTCGTTCAAGCCGACTCCCTCTATCACCCGGCCCGCGTGACCTGTCACGAGACCGGCATGTCGTGCCGGAACTACTGAACGCGATGGACACGACCGACCGCACCGAGCTGCGCGAGCACCGCATGAAGACAACGACTCTGAGCCTCGCCGCGGGTGCCGCGCTGATCGCGTTCGCCGTGGTCGCCCTGGTGCTGGCAACCGGTCCGGCCGCGGCGCAGAAAGCGCCTGCGGCCCGGCCGTCGCCCAGCGCGGCGAGCGCCCCTCCGCTGGGCTCGCTTCCCCCGGTTTCCGTGCCCGCCGACAACCCCATGAGCCCGGAGAAGGTCGCGCTCGGCAAGTAGCTCTTCTTCGACCCGCGGCTGAGTGGCGACGGCAGCACGCCGTGCGTGATCTGCCATCTCCCACCGCTCGGCTGGGGCGAGGGCCGGCCGATCTCGCGGGGCTATCCCGGCACCCAGCACTGGCGGAACTCGCAGACCATTCTCAACTCGGCGTTCTACAACAAGCTCTTCTGGGACGGCTCGGTGACGAGCCTGGAGGCGCAGGCTCCCTCCGCCGCGGAGGGCGCGGTGGCCGGCAATGGCGACCCGGCCATGATGGAGATGCGCCTGCGGTTCATCCCCGAGTACGTCAAGCAGTTCAAGCAGGTCTTCGGCACCGAGTGGCCGCGGATCACCCACGCCTACCGGGCCATCGCTGCCTTCCAGCGAACGATCGTCTCGGATCCCCGCAAGGTGCCGTTCGACCGCTACATGAGCGGCGACAAGCAGGCGCTGCCGCCGTCAGCGCTGGCCGGGCTCGGACTCTTCACGGGCAAGGCCGGCTGCATCCAGTGCCACAACGGGCCCCTTGCCTCCGACCAGAAGTTCTATGCGCTGGGCATCGCCGAGAACGAGGTATTCAAGAGCGACCCCCTGTACCAGATCACCCACCGCTGGGAGCAGTACCAGAAGGGGGTCGACGAGAAGCGCTACCGCGAGGCCGACCTGGACATGGGTCTCTATTACGTCACGAAGAACCCGAAGGACATCGGCAAGTTCCGGACGC
>JACORX010000002.1 GCA_016179165.1 Candidatus Rokuibacteriota bacterium
AAGACGGGCGCGACTTCCCGTTCTGGCTGCTCACGAGCCGCAGCATGCAGTACTCCTGGGGCTCCAACGTCTCGCTCCCCATCATGGCCGACGTGGCGCGCCACGTGAGCGGCCACTTCGGCGTCATGCTCAACCGGGGCGCCGCGCGACGGCTTGGCATCGCCGAGGGCGACCTGATCGAGGTCGAGTCGCCGACGGGCAAGACGCAGGGGCGCGCCATCCTGCGGGAGGGCGTCAGGCCCGACGTGGCCGTGATCCTCCAGCAGTTCGGCCACTGGGCGACGCCCTTCGCCCGCGACCTCGGGATGCCCAACCTGAACCAGGTGGCGAGCATGGACTTGGCGCTGACCGACGCTACCGGCTCCGGCGCGGACCTAGTCCCCGTTGCGATCCGCCGTGCGAGCTGAGCGATGGCCGACTGCCGCAGGCACGAGCATCGCGAGGAGAGCGGTGAGATGACTGGGGAGGCTTCGTAGTGGCCCGCTGGGGCATGGTCATCGACACGCGGCGCTGCGTCGGCTGCCAGACCTGCACGATCGCCTGCAAGCAGGAGCAGGGGCTGCCCTCGGGAACGGCGTGGCGGTTCGTCGCCGACTGCGAGGTCGGCGAGTACCCCGACGTCCGCCGGGTCTTCCTGCCGATGCAGTGCATGCACTGCGCCGAGCCGCCCTGCGTGCCCGTCTGCCCCACCGGCGCCTCGCGCCGGCGGGCCGACGGCATCGTCTGGATCGAGTACAACGCCTGCGTCGGGTGCGGATACTGCGCCGTGGCCTGCCCCTACCACGCGCGCCACCGCGTCCACGAGGCGCCCGGCTACTTCAGCGCGCTCACGCCGTCTGAGGTCGCCACCGCGTGGCCTGAGCGACACGACGTCATGACCAAGTGCACCTTCTGCAAGGAGCGCGTGGACGACGGGCTCGCCCAGGGGCTGACTCCGGGCGTGGACCCGGCGGCCACGCCCATGTGCTCGGTTTCTTGCATCGCCAACGCGATCATCTTCGGAGACCTCGACGATCCCGCGAGCCCGGTGTCGAAGGCGCTAGGGGACGGCAAGGCCCAGCCGCTCATGCCCGAGTGCGGGACGCAGCCGAACGTCTTCTACGTGGTGGACTGAGCCACGCGCGTGAGAGCGAGATGACTCCTCCGGTCGAGCTGATCCCGGCGCAGCGCCAGCGGCTCTGGGGCTGGCAGGCCGTCGTCAACTTCACCTTGGGCGGGGTCGGAGCCGGCTTGTACGGCACAGCCGTCGTCGTGGCGGGTTTCGAGCGGGGGCCGTCCGTGGTCCTGGCGTCATGGCTGGCGCCGCTTCTCGTGCTCGCAGGGTTCGCCGCCGTCGCCGGCGAAGCGGGGCGGCCGCTCCGCGGGCCGCGAGTGCTGTGGAATGTGCGGACATCGTGGATGTCGCGCGAGCTCTGGATCGGCGCGGCCTTCGTGCCGCTGATCGTCGCGGACATCGCCTTCCCGCTCCGACTCTACCGGGCGCTGGCGCTCGCGGCGGCCGTGCTGCTCACGCTGGCCCAGGGCATGATCCTCCGCCGCTCGCGGGGCATCGCCGCCTGGGACGCGGCCGTCATGCCGTGGCTCTTCCTGCTCTCGGCGGCGGTCTCGGGCTCGGGCGCGTACATGGTTCTCGAGGTGCTGGCCGGCCGCGCCGTCGCACCGGCCGTCATCAAGGCGAGCCTCGTGCTGCTCGCGGCCGCGCTGGGGTTGCGACGCGCCTATGTCTTCACCCCGGCGGGGCACGCCTTCAGGGACGCGACGGCTTCGCTGCGCGACGGATGGGCCGGCCGTGTGGGTGTCGGTGTCGGTACGGTCATCCCGCTGGGGGCGCTCGCCGTGGCGCTGGCCTCGCCCGCTGCCGCCGCCCCGGCCGCCGCGATGGCGGGGCTCGGCATGGTCGCCGGCCAGGCCTACTTCAAGACCGAGCTCATCCTGCGGGCCGGGCTCCTCCGCCCTATCACCGTGCCCGCTCTCAGGATGTCGAGGAGGCTTTCATGATCTACGGCGGCGGAGTCGACGTCGGATCCACCCAGACCAAGGCGGTCATCGTGAATGAATCGCGCACGATCCTCGCGCGCATTCTCATCCCGACGGGCGCCAACGTCACGCGCGCGGGTGAGAACGCCTTCGTCAAGGCGTGCGAGGCGGCTGGGCTGCCCCGCGAGGCCGTCGGGTACGTGGTCGGCACGGGCTACGGGCGGTACAAGATCCTCTTCGGTGACGCCCAGATCACCGAGATCACGTGCCACGCCCGGGGCGCCCAGTCGCTCTTCCCGGCGACCCGCACCGTCATCGACATGGGCGGGCAGGACACCAAGGTCATCAAGGTGGGGCCCGACGGCTCCGTCGTGGACTTCTCGATGAACGACAAGTGCGCGGCGGGCACCGGCCGCTTCCTCACGGCGGCAGCGGATGTCACCGGAGTCGGGCTCGACGAGATCGGGCCGCTCGCCCTCCAGGCTAAGGTCCCGGTGCGCCTGACCTCCGTCTGCACCGTCTTCGTCGAGAGCGACATCATGTCCTACCTCGCCCAGCGCAAGACCATCGAGGACATCCTGGGCGGCGTCCACAAGGCGATCGCCACGCGCACCATGTCCCTGATCCGGCGCGTGGGCGTCGAGGACGAGGTGACGTTCACGGGCGGCGTCAGCCTGAACATCGGCATGGTCCGAGCGCTCGAAGAGGTGCTCGGCCAGTCCCTCAACGTCAGCGAGGAGGGCCACTACATGGGAGCGCTCGGCGCGGCGCTCTTCGCCCTCGAGCGCGCCCAGGCAGGCGCCCGCGGCGAGCATGTCGCCGAGGGCGCGGGGAGGAGCTAGCCATGCTGATCGCCGGCATCGATATCGGCTCGGGCACGACCAAGTGCGTGCTTTTGGACGAGGACCGCGGAGTCCGCGGGCGCGGCCAGGTGAAGACCAAGGCGGACTTCGAGAAGGTGTCTTGCCTGGCCATGGAGGCCGCCTGCGCTGATGCGGGTACGCATGCGGAGGCGGTCGGCTACATCGCCACGACGGGGCTCGGGCGCTACGCCGTGCCCTTCCGAGACATCCAGATCACGGACCTCACGTGCGGCGCCCGGGGCGCCGCGACGCTCTTCCCCGACGCGGGCTTCGTCCTCGACATCGGCGCGCAGTGCTCGCGGGCGATCCGCCTGCGCGACGGCGGCAAGGTCAAAGAGTTCCACATGAACGAGAAGTGCGCGGCGGGCTCGGGCGGCTTCCTCGAGCGCGCGGCGAAGTACCTCGAGGTGACCGTCGCCGATATCGGCCTGATGTCGAAGGGCGCCACACGGCCGCAGGCCATCTCGAGCGTCTGCGCGGTGCTGGCCGAGTCCGAGATCATCAACCACATCTCGGAAGGCGTGACGGTGGACAACATCCTGCGCGGCATCCACAACTCGCTGGCCGACCGGGCTTTGTCCCTCCTGAAGCGCGTCGGCATGGACGGGCCCGTGACGTTCATCGGCGGCGTCGCCCGGCAGGAGGGGATGGTGGTCGCCCTCAAGGACAAGCTCGGCGTCCAGGTCAACGTGCCAGACGGCCCGGAGTACACGACCGCGCTCGGCGCCGCGCTCCTGGGCTTCCAGCGCCAGCGCAAGATGGCCACGACCGCGGCTCACGCCGCCTGAAGCGCGAGGAGACACACATGGCCCGACTGGACGTATCGATTCGACCCGTGGAGGCGTCCGACCTCGACGCGCTCGTGCGCATCGACGAGAAGCTCTCCGGACATACCCGCAAGGACTACTGGCAGCGCAGGATCGAGATCTCGGTGCTGAGGCCGCCCTGGATGTCGCTCGTGGCCGAGACCGACGGCCGCCTCGCGGGCTTCCTGTTCGGCTGGGTGAGCGAGAGCGAGTTCGGCATCGCCCAGCCGACCGGCTGGGTCGACTTGATCGGCGTGGACCCGCCGTACCGCGGGCGGGGCGTCGGCCATGCGCTCCTCCAGCGCTTCCTCGA
>JACORX010000450.1 GCA_016179165.1 Candidatus Rokuibacteriota bacterium
CTTCTCGGCCGCCTGCTGGGGGCCGCCGGCGGTGGGCCCGCCGGCGCGCACGCGGGAGAGCAGCGCGAAACCGATGAGGAAGAACAGCCCGACGGCGACGATGCCGAGCCGCTGGTTGCCGCCGGCGGCGTGCGAGATCCCACCGAATACGAGCGGGCCGATGACGGCGGCGCTCTTGCCGCAGAGGCTGTAGAAGCCGAAGATCTCGGCCTCCATGCCGCGCGGGATCAACGTGCTGAGAAAAGTCCGGCTCGCCGCCTGGACGGCGCCGAGTCCCGTGCCCGCCACGACAGCCAGGACCCAGAACTGCCCCGGCGTCTCGACGAAATAGGCCGCGATGACGATGGCGGTCCACTGGAAGAGCGTCACCATCACCACGCGCTTGGGGCCGATCCGGTCGGTCGGCCTGGCCCAGGCGAGCGCCCCCAGGAGCGCCGAGACCTGGACGACGATGTACAGCACGATCAGGCGGTCCATGGGGAAGCCCAGCGTCTGGGCCGCAAAGATGGCAGAGAAGCCCACCACGGTGTTAACGCCGTCCTCGTACACGAAGTAGGCGCCGAGGAAGCGGCGCAGGTCCCGGAGCCCCAAGATCTTGCGGGCCGTGGCGAGCACGTCCGCCCAACCCTGGCGCGCCGCCGCGCGGACGGGCAGCCGGCCGGGCGGCGGCTGGGGCAGCAAGACGAAGGCGGGAAGGGAGAAGACGGCGAAGAGCGCGGCCGTGCAGAGAAACGCGCCCCCGTAGGCCTTGGCGCGCACGAAAGGCAGCGCGGCCAGGAGCGCCGCGATAGAGCCCGCGTAGCCGACGGCGAAGCCCCACGCCGACACGCGCCCCTGGTGGCTGCGCGGCGCGAGCTCAGGTAGGTAGGCATTGTAGTAGACGAGGGCGCTCTCGTAGCCCACGTTACCGAGCACGCCCAGGACAAATCCCCAGACGACCATGCCGGGCTCGACCGTGGCCATGAGCGCCGTCGCCGTCACCGACAGCGCGGAGAAACCGATGAAGAGCGGGCGCCGTATGCCCGCGCGGTCGGCGATCCCGCCGAGGAAGGGCGACGTGACGGCGACCATCGCCATGGAGACCGAGATGACGCGCCCCCACCAGAGGTCGCCGGCCCCCGCGTCGTTGCCCACGACGCCCAGGGCGTAGTAGGCGCCATAGATCGTGGCAAAGATGACTGCCGCGAACGCCGAGTTGGCGAAGTCGTACAGCGTCCAGGCGGCGACGGCACGGGTGTTCATGGCGCGGTCTTCTCGAGCACGGGTTCCGGGACCAGCGGCCGCGACCGGAAGATCCGGTGGCCGGCAGGCTCAGCCCCAGGGGGGTCAGCCCCAGGGGGGTCAGCCCCAGGGGGGTCAGCCAAGGTCGACGCGCTGCCCGTCTTGCGCCACGACAGCACGCCACTTGAGCTGCGAGGCAATCCGCGCCTGGAGCGCCGCGGCCGCGTCGGGCTCGCCGTGGACGATGTAGGTCGTCTGGGGCGGGCGTGTGAAACCGCCCAGCCAGCGGAGGATCTCCCCCTGGTCGGCGTGAGCCGAATAGGAATCGCTGACCATGATGGCGGCGCGCACCGGCACGCTCTGCCCGAGCATCTTCACCTCGCGCGCGCCTTCCCGCAGCAGGCGGCCGCGCGTGCCGGCGGCCTGATACCCGACGAAGAGTACCGTGGTCCGCTCGTCCGGGAGCCGGCGGACGAAGTGGTGGAGGATGCGGCCGCCCGTCGCCATGCCGCTGCCGGCGATGATGATGCCGGGCCCCTCGGTGTCGTTCAGGCGCTTGGAATCATCCGGCGTCTTGCAGATGCGCAGCTGCTTCGGCGCGAAGGGCCGCTCACCCGACGCCTCGACGCGCTTGAGGTCCTGGTCGTGCTCCTCTGGATGCCTGGCGTAGGTCACGGTCGCCTCGATGGCCATCGGGCTGTCGAGGTAGACGGGCAGCGAAGGGATGCGGACGGCGTCCTCGAGCTCGCGCAGATCGTAAAGGATCTCCTGCGAGCGCCCGACCGCGAAGGCCGGGATCAGGAGCCAGCCCTTCTTCTCAACTGTTCGCTGAACGGCGGCAGTGAGTCTGTCGCGGTGGTCGCCGGCCGGATGGAGGCGATTGCCGTACGTCGACTCGACCAGCAGCACGTCGGCCGCGGGCACGGGATCCGGGTCGCGCATGATCGGCACGCCGTAGCGGCCCAGGTCGCCCGAGAACACGAGGGTCCGCCCGTTGATCGAGACCTCGACCAACCCCGCGCCCAGGATGTGTCCGGCGTTGATGAAGCGCGCGCTGACGCCCTGCGCCGGGCTGAAGGTGGCGTCGAAGCCGACGGGTCTGACCTGGGTCAGGACCCGATCCGCGTCCGCCGTGGTGAAGAGCGGTAGCGCCGGCCGGTGCTTCGACGTCTGATGACGGTTGGCGAACTGGGCCTGTTCTTCCTGAAGGTGCGCCGCGTCGGGCAGCATGATCTTGAGGAGGTCGGCGGTGCCCGGCGTGCAGTAGATCGGCCCCCTGAAGCCCTCGCGGCCGAGGCGCGGGAGCGCGCCCGAGTGGTCGATGTGAGCGTGACTCAGGAGGACGCCGCCGATGGACGCCGCCGGCACGGGGCACGGCGCCCAGTTACGCAGACGCAGCTCCTTGAGTCCCTGGAACAGGCCGCAGTCGAGGAGGAGGCGCGTCTGCTCCGACTGCAGGTAATGCTTGGAGCCCGTGACAGTCCCGGCTGCTCCTAGAAACGTGAGCGTCGCGCTCATGAGACGGGCGGCGGGGCCACGCGACGGCGCGGCGCGGGCCGGGCCGGATGCGTCCCGGCACCGAGCGGGAAGTCGAAGGTCTCCATGGTGGCGGCCTCGACGCCCGCCCTCACGAGGGCCGAGATGTCGAGCCGCGATTCCATATCGGCGACCTCCTCCTGGCTCAGCCGTGTGCCCGGGTGCGCCGGCACGAAGAGGGTGCAACAGTCTGCGTCGGCCTCGTTGGAGATCTCGAGGGTGTCGAGCCGCCGGGCCTCGTCGGTGATCTCGATCTTGTCCATCCCGATCAGCGGGCGCAGGACGGGCAGCAGGGCGACCTCGTCGATGCGCGCCAGGTTGTGGAGCGTCTGCGAGGCAACCTGCCCGAGGCTCTCGCCCGTGACGAGCGCCTGCGCCCCCGACTGGCGCGCCAGCGCCTCCGCGATGCGGACCATGAGACGCCGGTAGACGACCACGCGTGCCATGGGGCTGACCGCCAGCACCACCTCGCGCTGGATCTCGCCGAACGGCACGAGATAGAGGCGCGAGACGTACTGCCACTGGGTCAGCCGCGAGACCAACTGCCGCACCTTCCGGACGGACGTGTCGGGCAGGTACGGCACGCTGTGGAAGTGGACGAAGAGGACGCGGCAGCCGCGCTTGATCATGCGCCAGGAGGCCACGGGCGAATCGATGCCGCCGGAGATCAGCGCCGCCACCGTGCCGCCCGAGCCCACCGGCAGCCCGCCCGGGCCCGGCCGGCGGTCGGGATAGACGAAGGCCTCGTGGGGCAGCACCTCGACGTGGACGTTGAGCCCCGCGTGGTGGAGATCCACACGCGCGTCGGGCCGTCTCGCAAGCACGTGGGCGCCCAGCTCGCGGTTGAGATCGGTGGACGTCAGCGGGAAGGTCTTGAAGGCGCGCCGTGCCGTGATGCGGAAGGAGGTGAAGGTCTGCCGGTCGATCACGTGATCCACCGCGGCCTTGATCCTGTCCAGGGCCGAGCCTGTCCGCACTGCGAGGGCCGTATTCGCGATGCCGCAAACCCGGTCGAGCCGCTCCCACACGCCCTGCGGCTCCGGAGTGCCCTCGAGGTCGAGCACGATGCGCCCGGGCAGCTGGACCACGCGAACGGGCCCCAGGTCGCTCACCGCGCGCGCGAGGTTTTCCTGGAGCCTGCGGAGGAAGAGCGGGCGGTTCCCGCGCTTGAGGCTGATCTCGTGGTAGTGAACGATCACGCAGGGCGAGAGGCCTGTCCGGCTCACGGCTCGGCCTCCGGGCGGCGGGGGTGCTTGGGACGCCGCCGGTACGCGGTCTTGGGCACCTCGACCTTCGGCGGCTTGCGCGGCATCGGCTTGCGGACGCGGGCGTGGACGGGTTTCTTTGCCTTCACCCGCCTAGTATAGCCCGCCGGGGAACGTGTTCATGCCGGCATGGCGGCCGGGGGCGCGATACATCTCCACGTCCACGAGAAGCGCCGGGTCACGGTCTTCGGTGGACGAGCGCACCTCGACGCCAGGGCTTGTCGGCGGGCGCCGTGATCCTCACGAGGCGCGTGCCCTTCGGTCCCTTGAGCGTGCGCGGGTCGATGGCGAAGCGGTCGAGCATCTGCTCGGGCACGAGGTGGAGGTAGTGCGCCTCGACCATCTCGCGCGGCAGGTGGTTGATCTCCTGGATCGAGGAGAGCCCGAGGCCGCCGGCCCGTGCGTCCACGCTAGCGCTCTGCCGAGGCCGCCGCGATGGCCCGCGCCCGCTCGAAATCCTCGGGGGTGTTGACGTTGAGAAAAACCGTGGCGGGTTCGGCCACGCGCGCGACGTCCTCCTCCGGGATGGCGAGCACCCGCACCTCGTCCCAGAAGCCCGTGATCTTGAGCTGCCCCGCGCCGAGCCGCCGCTCCATCGGGCCCAGGCACGCCCGCGCATAGCAGGCGTGGAGCGTCTCGTAGTGGGGGCCGACCCGCGGCACCACCACGTCCGCGTCCCCGGCGCGCGAGGTCACGAGGCGGCAGACGGCGGGGGAGAGGAACGGCATGTCGCAGGCGACGGTGAAGGCGGCCTCCCCGGGCGCCGCCTTGAGCCCCGAATAGATGCCGCCGAGCGAGCCGCAGTCGGGAAAGACGTCGGGCACCATGGGCAGACCCATCCAGCCGAAGAGATCCGGCGTGTTGGTGACGAGCAGGAGATCGTCGGCGACCTGCGCCAGCACGTCGGCGACGCGCTCCACGATGCGACGCCCGCCGACCTCCAGCAGTGCCTTGGTCTCTCCGCCCATCCGCGTGCTCCTGCCGCCCGCCTGGATCACGCCGGTGAGCCTCACGGGCGGCCGAGGGCCCTCTGGCCGATGTCGCTTCTCCACTGCATGCCGTCGAAGCGGATCCGGCCGACCGCCTCGTAGGCGCGCGCGACGGCCGAGCGGATGTCGGGCCCCAGCGCCTGGACGCCGAGAACGCGGCCGCCCGCCGTGACGAGGCCGCCGTCGTGGCGGGCCGTGCCGGCGTGGAAGAGGTTGACGCCGGGAAGCGCCCCGGCGGCGTCGAGGCCGCTGATCGGGTCGCCGACCTTCGGCGCGGCGGGATAGCCGCGAGAGGCGAGCACGACGCAGACGGAGGACTCGGGGCGCCAGCGAAGCGACGCGGGTAGTCCCCGGCCCCGCGCCACGGCGTCGAACACCGGCAGGATGTCCTCGTCGAGGCGCGGGAGAATGGCCTGGCACTCGGGATCGCCGAACCGGCAGTTGAACTCGACGACGCGCGGCCCGTCCTTCGTGATCATGAGCCCGACGTAGAGCACGCCCGCGTAGGGCGCGCCCTCCCTGGCCATCGCCGCGATCGTCGGCGTGACGATCTCGTCCATCACCCGGCGCTCCGCCGCGGCGTCCATAACGGGCGCCGGAGAGTACGCGCCCATGCCGCCCGTATTCGGCCCTCGGTCTCCGTCGAAGATGGTCTTGTGGTCCTGGGCAGCCTGGAACGGCAGCGCGGACGTCCCGTCGGTGACGACGAAGAAGGACGCCTCCTCCCCTTCCATGAACTCCTCGACCACCACGGTCCGGCCGGCCGCGCCGAACGCGCCGTCTTCCAGGCAGCGTCGAAGCGCCCCGTCCGCCTCATCGAGCGTGCTGCAGACGATCGCGCCCTTGCCGGCCGCCAGGCCGTCGGCCTTGACGACGAGTGGGGCGCCGAGCTCCCGGCAGAAGCGGCGCGCGGCGGCCGCGTCCTGGAAGATCTTGAAGCGCGCCGTCGGGATGCCGTAGCGCGCCATGAGATCCTTCGAGAAGACCTTGGAGCTCTCCAGCCGCGCCGCCGCCTGGCTCGGGCCGAAAACCGCGAGCCCGGCCTCTCCAAGGCGATCCGCGAGACCGAGTGAAAGGGGCAGCTCGGGACCGATCACGACCAGATCCGCGCCCTCGCGCTTGGCCAAGGCCACCAGGTTGTCGATCTCGTTGTCCCTGACCGCAGCGCACTCCGCATGGCGCGCGACGCCGGGGTTACCGGGCGCGGCGACGAGGCGGCCGAGCCGCGGGCTCTGGGCGAGTTTCCACGCGAGCGCGTGCTCGCGGCCGCCGCCGCCTACCAGGAGCACCCTCACTGGTCGGCCTCGGGGCGGTCGTCTCCCTCGTGCACACCCTCGCCCGGGCCGCCATCGCCCCCTTCGAGGTGGGAGCGCGCGATCCTGGCCCACGGGCTGCCGAGATCGAGCTCGAGGTAGCGCCGCCAGTGGAGCGCCGCCGCGTCGGGCTGCCCCGCCTTGCCGAGCACCCCGGCCAGGTTGAAGTGCGCGTCCGCATAGTCGGGCTCCATCTCGAGCGCGCGACGGTACCACCCTATCGCCGTCGATAGATCGCTCAGGTCCTCGTGGAGCGAGCCCAGATTGAACGCGGCCTGGCAGCAGGAGTCGTCGGCCTCGATCGCTTTGCTGTAGCAGGCCTGGGCACGCTCGTAACGCCCCATCCGGTGCTGGAGCAGGCCCAGGTTGTTCCACGCCGCGGCGTAGCCCGGGTCGATGTCCACCACGCGCTCGTAGGCCTCGACGGCCGCCTCCCAGCGCTCGGGGTCGCCGTCCCAGGCCGACGCGCGCGCGAACCAGATCTCGGCGGCGTCAGATGGCGGGATGAGCGGGCGGACCATGCCCATTAGGAGCGACTCCCGGGTCTCACGCTCGAGGTCGCCGCTCTCGAAGTCCAGCAGCGCCTGGCCCGTGCGCGGATCGAGGCGCAGGCGGTCCTGCTCGACCACGATCTGCTGGTCCTGCACGACCAGTCGGAGCTCAGCCAGCGGCGTCTCGGCGTCAGGGGCGAGGCGCCGCGCGCCGTCGAGCGCCTCGCGGACTTTGCGCACCGTGGCGCCGCCCTCGAGGAGGGCGGAGGCCACGCGGGCCGCCACGAGCTCGCGGAAGCGGTAGCCAGCCGCATCGCCCCGCAGCAGACCGAGGCGCTTCAGCTGCCCGGCGCGCTTCGGCGTCAACCTCAGGAGCCGAGTCAGCTCCCGCAACGTGAAAACCCGCTCAGGCTTGGCCATGCCGGTCGGACGCGCGGCATCGCGCATGACACTGGGTCGCCATGGCGAGAAGCGGGCAGCCCGAGGCCCGAGGGAGGGGCCGACCGGAGCGTACGAATCTGTACGTGCGGATCGGCCCCGACCGAGAACGAAGGGATGCGAAGCCTATTGTCATGGCCATCAGTGCTTGAAGTGCCTGATGCCGCAGACGACCATGGCCATCCCGTGCTCATCCGCGGCCTTGATCACCTCTTCGTCCCGCAGCGATCCGCCTGGGTGGATAACCGCCGTGACGCCGGCCTCGGCGACCACGTCGAGGCCGTCCCTGAACGGGAAGAACGCGTCCGAAGCGCAGACCGCGCCCTTGGTCTCGATGCCGTTGGCGCGTGCCCGCATGACGGCGATCCGCGCCGAGTCCACGCGGTTCATCTGCCCCGCCCCCACTCCCACGACCTGGTCGGCGCTGGTCAGCACGATCGCGTTGGACTTGGCGTGCTTGGCCACCCGCCACGCGAAGCGGAGTGCCTCCATCTCCGCCTCCGTCGGCGTACGCTTCGAGACGACCTTGAGCGCGGCCGGGTCGAGGTCGGCGAGGTCGGAATCCTGGACCAGGAGGCCGCCGAGGACGCTACGGAGGTCGCGCACCCGCCCCGGGTAGTCGGCCGCGCGACACGGCAGCGTCAGCACCCGGCATTTCTTCTTGGTGCGCCTGATCTCCTCGAGCGCGCCGGCCGCAAAGTCGGGGGCGAAGAGGATCTCGAGAAGAATGCCGGAGAGCTCCTTGACCACGCCCATGTCGACCGTGCGGTTGACGCCCACGATACCGCCGTAGATGGACACGGGGTCGCAGGCCTTGGCCCGGGTCATCGCCTCCGCCACGTTCGAACCAAGCGCTACCCCACAGGGATTCGTGTGCTTGATCACGACGGCCGCCGGGTCGTCGAACTCGATCAGGAGCCCGAGCGCGGCCGACCAGTCGAGCAGGTTGTTGTAGGACAGCTCCGGCCCGTGCAGCTGCGAAGCGGCCGCCAGCCCGTTGGCGGGCCCCGCTGGACGATAGAAGGCGGCCGACTGATGGGGGTTCTCGCCGTAGCGGAGGTGCTGGAGCCGCTCGGCGACGATGGAGATGCGCCCGGGAAAGTCCGAGGCGTCGCCCTCGAGGTAGGCGGCGATGGCGGCGTCGTATTGGGAGGTGCGCCTGAAGGCTTCGAGCGCCAAGCGCCCGCGCGTCTCGGCCGAGAGCGCCCCACCGTTTTCCCTGAGCTCGTCGAGCACAGGGGCGTACTGCGAGGGATCCGTGATGACGCCGACACCGCCGTGGTTCTTGGCCGCGCCGCGGATCATGCTCGGCCCGCCGATGTCGATGTTCTCGATGGCCTCCTCGACGGTCACGCCCGGCTTGGCCACGGTCTGCTCAAAGGGGTAGAGCGCAACCACAACGAGGTCGATCGGCCCGATGGCGTGGGCCTCGAGCGCCTGCATGTGAGCCGGCACGTCCCGCCGCGCCAGGATGCCGCCGTGGACTTTCGGGTGGAGCGTCTTGACACGGCCGTCGAGCATCTCGGGGAAGCCCGTCACCTGCGCTACGTCCACGACCGGCACGCCTGATTCTCTCAGGAGTTTCGCGGTGCCCCCCGTCGACAGGATCTCGACGCCGAGGCCCGTCAGCCCCTTCGCGAAGTCCACCACCCCGGTCTTGTCGTGCACGCTCAGAAGCGCGCGCCTCACTGTGCTCATGGACTCTCCCTGATGTGGACCCGACGTCCGTCGATGGTCAGCCGCCCTTCGGCGAAGAGCCGGACGGCTTCCGGGTAGATGCGGTGC
>JACORX010000428.1 GCA_016179165.1 Candidatus Rokuibacteriota bacterium
CGGCTCGTCCGCCGCTCCTCACGTCCCGCCGCGTCTCGGGATCTTGTTCTTCACCGGCGGGATCGACTTCAGATACTCGTAGATCGCGGTGAGGTCGGCCTCCGTGAGGTTCTTGTACCCCACCGTCGTGCCCAGGATCAGCTCGCCCATCAAGCCGCCGGAGATCTCGCCGTTGGGACGGGCGCCCGACCGCATGTAGCCGCCGAAGTCCTGCAACGACCACTTGCCGATCCCCGTCTCGGGATCCGGGGTGATGTTCGCTACCTTCGAGTTCTCCGGCCCGTTCGGGTTGCCCGCAAGGAATCGGCTCGTGTCGGGCGCGTAGGTCGCGGTGCGTGGTGTGTGGCACTCGCCGCAATGGCCCAGCGTGCGCACCAGGTACTCCCCGCGCGCCACTCCCGATGCGGGTGCGGTCGGTGGCGGCGTCTCGCGCGGCGCGAACGCCACGAGCCAGGCGGGCAGGAAGACCGTGTCGAACAGCGGGACCGTGATTCTCTTCGGTTGGTTCGCGCGCGTGACCGGACGTATCATCTTGAGATAGGCGACCAGCGCTCGGAGGTCTTCCTCGGCGACGCCGTTGAAGAGGGTGAACGGGTGCACGGGCACCAGACGATCGCCGTTGGGCCGGCGGCCCAGCCGGATCGCATTGATGATGTCGTCGTCGCTCCATTTGCCGATCCCGGTCTCCGGATCCGGCGTGATGTTCGCCGAGAACACCGTCCCGAAGGGCCCGTCGTACGGCCGGCCGCCGCTGTTCACCGGCCGCCCCTTGGGGGTGTGACAGGCGCAGCCGCCCGCCGCCCCGAAGAGGTACTTGCCTCGGGCCTCGAGTTCGGAGGCTGCCTCGACGCGCGCGGCGCCGGTCCAAACGGCGACAGCCAGGACGACGATGAGCATGATCCTCGCTCGCATCCGTACCATCGCTCTCGCGTCTCCTTTGATCCCGATGACGCCGCGAATCCGGGCTGCCCGACGTCCCGCGCGGGAGCATAGCGTGCCTTGACGGGGTCCCCAGGGTCGGGCCCGAGGGCGGCCGATGCGCCCGGCCGAGCCCGGGTTGGACCTGGCATAGGGTCCGCACTTGGACCTGGCGCCGGTGCCCCGTGCGGATTCGGCCCTCCGGCAACTCCCCCCGAGAGCCCAGGGATCAGGAGCCGATGAGCGCGATCCTAGCCGCGGAGGGCCGTGCGGTCAAGGACCGCGACCACCAGGACCGTGTCGAGAAGAGGCTTTGTGTTCTCTGCGCTCCCGCGCCGTAGCGGGCGGCGTAGCGACGGAGGTGTCCGAGAACGCGCCGGGCGGGAGACCCCGCACGGTATACCGAGGCTAGGCCGTGGCCGCCCGCGGTGGACCGTCGGCGTACGGCTTGAGCGCGGCGTACACAGCGAACAGCATCGGCGTCGAGATGCCGTGCCGCTCCCCAAGCCGCACGGCGTGCCCGTGCAGCGCGTCGAGCTCCAAGCGTTTGCCCTCCGCCAGGTCGTGGTGGAGCGAGGAAGTAAAGGCGGCTCCGAGATTGTCGAGCATTCCCATGGCGGTATCCGCCAGGTCCTCACCGAGTCCTGCCCCGGCCGCGTTCCCCAGCGCCACCATCTCGGCGAGCATGAGGCGGTACATCGCCCTGGTCTCGGGCACGGCCCGGACGACGCCGGCGGGGGAGCGCGTCAGCGCCGTCATGCCGGCGTGCGCGGCGATGAACATGTACTTTTCCCACAGGACCCGAAGCATGTTGGCCGAGATCTCGGCCTGGATCCCGGCCCGCTCGCAGGCCTGGAGAAATGCGCGCGCCCGCTCGCTCTCGCGACCGTCCATCTCACCGAAGACCATTCGGCCCAGGAACCTGTGGCTGACGATGCCCGGCGCCTCGATCGTCGACAGCACTTGGGCGACTCCTCCCATCACGTGACCGGGCCCCAGGATGCGCTCGAGCCTCTCCTCGTTGTCCACGCCGTTCTGGACCGGCAGCACGCCGGTGTCCGGCCCCACGACGGGCTTGATGGCTTCGCCCGCGCTCACGGTGTCGAAGGACTTGACGCAGAAGAGGACCAGATCGGCGGGCGGCAGGCCGTCGAGCCGCTCGACCGCGGGCGCCCGGACCACCCACTCGCCGTCGATGGCCGACTTCACGCGGAGACCCTGCGCCCGAATGGCCTCCAGGTGCGCGCCGCGCGCCACGAAGGTGACGTCCTCCCCCGCCCGCGCGAGCTTCGCCCCGAAGTACCCGCCGGTGCCGCCCGATCCCATCACGACGATGCGCATCGGTCTCCTCCCGGTCGAAGCGTCGCACGGCTGTCAAGCTGCGCGTGTGCTACGCTTCGAAGCACATGGTCGATCCCTTCCTGGAGGTCGCGGTGGACGCCGCCAGGCGCGCCGGCGGCCTCCTTCTCGGACGCTTGGGCGCCCTCCGTCAGATCGACTACAAGGGCAGCCCGAGCAACATCGTCACCGAGATGGACCGCCAGGCCGAGGCGCTCATCGTCGAATGCATCGGGCGGCGCTTCCCGGACCACGCCATCCTGGCAGAAGAAGGCGGAGGGCATGCAGGCTCCTCGGCCCATCGCTGGATCGTCGATCCTCTCGACGGCACGACCAACTACGCCCATGGGATGCCCTTCTTCGCCGTCTCCATCGCCCTCGAGATCGACGGGATCGTGGCCCTGGGCGTCGTGTACGACCCCAACCGCGAGGAGTGCTTCACCGCGCGGCGCGGACACGGCGCCTTTCTCAACGGGGCGTCCATCCGCGTCTCCGAGACGCCCACGCTCGACGAAAGCCTTCTGTCCACCGGGTATCCGTACGACATCCGCAAGATCCGCGACAACAACCTGGCCGAGCATGCGGCCTTCATGGTCCGCTGCAGGAGCGTGCGGGAGATGGGCTCGGCCGCCATCAACCTCGCCCTCGTCGCCGCCGGCCGCCTCGACGCATTCTGGGAGCTCAAGCTCGGACCATGGGACGTGGCCGCGGGATGTCTCATGGTCGAGGAGGCGGGAGGCCGCGCGACGAATCCCGAGGGCGGTCCCGTGGATCTCGATTCACCGTCAGTCGTCGCGTCCAACGGGAGGATCCACGGCGAGATGCTGGCAACCCTCAAAGAGGTCCGCGGTCAGTCGCCGAGGACGTAGCGCACGCCGCCCACCAAGAGCCTCGGCGGCCCGCCCCCCGGCTGTACCTCCACGCGATGGAGCAGCTGCCACGCCGCCGCGCGGCTGAACCGCGCGTCGAAGCGGCCGCCCTTGACCCTGCAGTACGGCACATCCCCCTCCCGCAGCCTGAGGCTCCCGGGGTCGAGCGCCTCGCGGTTTCCGTCACTCAACCAGAGTGCGAAGGCATCCCCGTCGGCCTCGAATCGGATGACGGCGAACGGCGCGTCCTCGACCTCCACCGGCACCCGCACCGGGCCGATCTGGAGAAAGTGGCCGGCCGCGTCCACCTGGAGGCCCTGGTGCAGGCTCGCGAGGATGCCCTCGTGGCATACCTCCTCGCCCTCGTGGAACCATTCCCCGTCGCGGTCGATCCGAAGCCGCGGCAGCTTCCAGGTCGAGGAATCGCTCGACGTCATCAGGAAAACGCCGCGGCGCAGGAGAGGACCGTTCCCTGCGGGCTGTCCACCATCGATCTACGCTTCGAGGTACTTCAAAGCTGCGGCTGTGTAAATTCGTGCCGCGTCGCCTATTTCCTTCGCTTCAACGTACTCGTCGACCTGGTGGGGGATGAGGCGGCTGCCCGGGCCGCAGGTGACGATGGGGATCCCGAGTTCCATCCTCAATATGGTCCCGTCGGTCGAGCCGGGGACGCCGCCGTAACGGGGCGCGGATCCGGTGGCCTTCCTCACGCCGTAGATCATGGCCTGGACCACCGCCTCCGACTTCTCCACCTTGGTCGCGAGCCGGAAGGCATTGAGCGCCTCCCACTCGATCCTGACGCCGGGCACGGCGGCCTCGGCCTGCCTGCACAGCGCCTCGATCTCGTCCTCGACGCCCTCCGACGAGATCCCTGAGGTCAGACGCACGTCGAGAGTCATTTCGGCGACGGCCGGGATGACATTGGACTGGGGCGCTCCCACGCCGCGCGGCGGGCCCTGGACGATGGTGGGCGTCACCGTGGGTGGCTTGAGATAGCGGCTCTTCTGACACTGCTTGCGCAGCCGCTTCTCGAGCGCGGGCACCTGGGCAAGGATGGCGCCGAGCGCCGTCAGCGGGTTGATGCCCGCCTCGGGCATCGCGCCGTGGGCCATCTTGCCGCGGGCCCGGATCCGCGCCCACACCACGCCGCGCTGCTCGAGGCAGAGCTCGTTCTCCTCAGGCTCGCAGACGATCGCGGCATCCAGCTCCCGGCCGGCCGCGGTCTTGACCAGATGGCGTACGCCCATCATGCCGTCTTCCTCGTCGACGAGGGCACCCACCACGAGCTTGCCCTTGGGCGTGACGCCCGCGCGCTTGAAGGCCGCGAGCGCGACCATGGCGGCGGCGAGCCCGCTCTTCATGTCGGCTGCGCCTCGCCCGTAAATGCGCCCGCCGCTCATCTCGGCGGCGAAGGGCGGCCGCGTCCAGTCCTTGGGGTCCCCCTCCGTCACGACGTCGGTATGGCCCTCGAGAAGAAGGCAGCGGCGTCCCGGCCCCTTATCACCGACCCAGGCCAGGACATTCGGACGGCCCGGCGCCACCTCCTGAATCTCGACGGGCAATCCCTCGCGCCTGAACCAGGACTCGACGAAGGCGGCGACCTGCGCTTCATTGGCGCCGGGCTCGCCGGAGCGGTAGACGCTCGGGATGCGGACGAGGGCGCGAGTGAGCTCCACCGCCTCCTCGGCGTTAATACGCTCGAAGACGCGCGAGAGCAGGCTCACAGCGGAGCGGGGCTACTCCAGCGGGAAGGAGAGGATGATCGCGTCGAGTCGGATCACGCGGTGCTCCTCGCCTGCCAGGTAGAAGAAGTGGCCTTCAATCTCCTCGGGGTTCTCCTCGAACGCGACGACGCTCTTGATCGCCGGCATCTCGCGGAAGGCGTTCGCGCCCTCGTCGAAGCCGTCCCCTCGCCCGGTCACCTCGCCGTAGCGGATGGGCGAGCCCTTGGGACAGTGGACGCGCACGTCGGCCGGCGGCTCCGGCATGAGTCGGACGAGCAGATTGATTCCGAAGACCTGAAAGGGTATCGGGTTCATGCGGTCATCGTATCACAATCGCGATCATGCGCCGACCCCGGGGAGCGCGGCCTGGCCGCCGGGTTTTTCGATCCCCTCGAGCTTGGCCTCGACGCGGTTCAGCGCGGCGCCCGCCTCGTCGTACTTGTTTCGGGCGTTCGTCAGGTGGCGGCCGACCACATCGAAAGCCTCCCGGAACTTGTCGAGGTCTCCGCCGAGCCGCGTGAGGCGCTCCTGGATCTCCTGGGCGCTCCGCTCGATCTGGATCCCCCGCAGCCCGAGCACGATCACTCGCAGGTAGGCGTACAGACTATTGGGCGAGACGGGAATGACACGCTTGGACGCGGCGTAGACGGCAGGCGGGTCCTCCTCGAGAAACTCGTCCTTGGTGATCGCCTCGAAGTAGACGTTCTCCGCCGGAATGTACATGAGCGCAAAGTCGTAGGTGCCCTCGTCGGGAAGGATATACTTCTTCGCGATCTCGTCCACCCTCGCCTTAACGTCGCGGACGAAGGCGCGCCGCGCCTGCCTTCGCTCCGCCTCGTCCGTCTCCTGGAGCATGCGCTGGAAGTTCTCCAGCGGGAACTTGGCGTCCACCGGCACGAGCCGGTCGCCGATCCTGACGACGGCATCCACCCGGTCACCGGTGGAGAACTGGTACTGGAGGGTGTAGTGCTCTTGCGGGAACATCTGTGCCAGGAGGTTCTCGAGAAAGGTTTCTCCGAGCCCTCCCCTGACCTTCGGCGACTTGAGGATCTGCTCGAGCCCGGCGATGCTCTTGCCCACGTCGAAAATTCGCTGGTTGGTCTCGCCGAGCTTGCCGAGGCTGCCCTGGACGTCGCCGACCACGCGCCCGACGTGCTGGAGCTCTCGCTGGACGCTGGCCCCAACCTGCCCCATCTGCGCGGTCATCTGGGCCGAGAACTGCGCGAGCTCGCTCCGGACCGAGGCGGCCGTCTCGGCGAGCCCCTTCTGGCCTTCGCTTCGCGCGGCCTCGACTTCACGCTGGAGGAGAAGCAAGGACTGGTCGGGCTGGGCGCGACGGGCCTCCATCTCCTCTAGCCGCGCGGCGACACGGAAGAGCGCCCAGGCGGTCACGACGACGGCGAGCGCGAGCACCGCCAGTAGGACAACCGCCCATCCGGGCATCAGCGCCGGGATCACCGGGACCCCCTCCAGTGCACGCACACCGGCTTGAGGCCGCAGGGCGCGCAGATCTCCGCATCGCGGCGGTTCAGGCACTGGCCCGACATGCGTTTGTGGCAGAGCGCGAAGTCGTACCTGACCGGGTCGTCGGGGTCGAGACGCTTGAGCTCCGCCGTGACCTCCTCGACCATTCGCCAGTTGCGGCTGCGCCGGCGCGTGAGCCCGATGGAGCGCGCCATGTTCTCGATGTGCGTGTCCACGGGCATCAGGAGCGCGGACGGCGGGATCCCCGACCAGATCCCGAAGTCGGGCGACTCGCGCCTGACCATCCAGCGGAGGTAGAGATGCAGGCGCTTGCACGCCCCGCCGGTGGACGGCAGCGGGAACCAGTGCTTGAATCCGTAGGAGAGCCGGTTGCGCGCGAAGACGGCCGACAGGTCCTGCCCCCGAAAACCCGCTGCAAACTTCTCGAGGGCCGGGCCCACGTGGGGATGCCCCGGGGAGTAGCCCTCGAGGAAAAAGGCCATGAGCGAGCCATGGCGGACGAGGAGACGCTGAGCGGCCAGGCAGAAGGCCAGCAGGTCGCGCTCGCGGTTGAACCGGTAGCTGAAGCCGGAAAACACCTGGCCGTGTTTGTGGAGGTCGAATCCCATGACGAAGCGGGCCGGCGACTCCCCCATGCGCTGGAGCGTCCAATCCACCCACGGTCCGAAGAGGTCCACGCGGCCGTAGGCCA
>JACORX010000042.1 GCA_016179165.1 Candidatus Rokuibacteriota bacterium
CCCCGGGGCCGGTCGAGAGCACCACGTCGATGGGCCACGGAGCGAAGTGCTTGGCGATGACGGCGCCCAGCCCTTCGGTGACCGAGGCCTCGGGGGTGACCAGGGTCTTTTCGATGTACTCGCTCGTGTGCTGCCCCGACGGCAGGAGGATGTGGTCGTTGGCGTGGTAGGCGCCCGTGCGCTTGAGGATTTCCAGGTGGATCTTCTCGCGTACTTCGGCGTCCATGCGGGCGTTGTCCTTCGCGGTCGGCGGGGTCATGGACGCTTAGGATGACGGTCGGGGCGCGGCCTTGTCAATGCCAAAGATGCCCTATAGAGCCGCGTGGTAAACTTCCCGGACTATGAAGCTGCTCGCCGTCGAGAGCGCCACGCTGTCGGGCGGGGTCGCGCTGCTGGACGACGACCGCCTGCTCGGCGAGATCACGTTGAACATCGCCATCACGCACTCGGAGCGCCTCATGTCGGCGGTGGATCGCCTGTTCGCCGACTGCGGGCTCGCCCCGGCGGATCTGGACGGTCTCGCCGTCTCCGTGGGGCCGGGCTCCTTCACGGGGCTCCGCGTGGGCCTCGCGACCGTCAAGGCACTCGCCATGGCCCTCGACCTGCCTGTGGCGCCGGTGCCGACGCTCGACGCGCTCGCTGCCCGGCTGCCCTTCGCGGATGCCCCCGTCTGCCCCATCCTCGATGCGCGCAAGGGAGAGGTCTATCTCTCCCTGTACCGCTGGAGCGGGAGCGGGATGGAGCGGCAGTGGGACTACCTTGCGCTGCCGCCGGAGTCGGCGGCGGCGCGGCTCGAGGCGCCCGTTATCCTGCTGGGCGACGGGATCGCGGCCTGCTGTCCCTGGCTCGATCGGCTAGGGGCGGGCGCTCGGGTCGCCCCGGCCGCCCAGCGAATGCCTTCGGCGGCCGCCGTGGCCCTACTCGGGCGCGCTGCGCTCGTCGCTGGCGGCGGCGTGAGCGCGGAAGCACTGGCGCCGCTCTACCTCCGCCCCTCGGAGGCCGAGCTCAAGGCGCGGCGGGGATGAGCCGCGTGGACCAGGAGCTGACCGCCGGCCCGATGGCCGTGAGCGATCTCGACCAGGTGCTCGAGATCGAGCGTGCGTCCTTCCCCACGCCCTGGACCCGCGCGGCCTTCCGCTACGAGATCGAGCAGAACAAGGTCGCCCGCTGCACCGTGTTGCGAGGCCGGCACGGGATTGTCGGCTACCTGTGCCTTTGGGAGATCGGCCACGAGATCCACATCACCAACCTGGCCGTGCATCCCGAGTGGCGGCGGCGCGGCGTGGCGCGGCAGCTGCTCGCCGCGGCGCTCATCGAGGGCGGCGCGCGCGGCGTGACCCTCGCCTTCCTCGAGGTGAGGCCGAGCAACACACGCGCGCTGGCGCTCTACGAGAGCCTGGGCTTCCAGGTCATCGGCCGGCGCAACGGCTATTACTTCGACACGGGCGAGGACGCCCTCGTTATGGAGGCGCGGCTGGGCGGCGACGCCGCCCCGGCGGTGGCCGGGGACCGGAGCGCCGGCTCATGACGCTGCTCGCCATCCGGCGGGCTTGACCGCCGGCGTCGCGGCCGGCACAACCTCTCGTTCACAAGGAGACACAGATGATTCGACGACTCTCCATGGGCGTCCTCGCCCTGACCTCGGTGGCGGTCCTGCCGACAGTCGCCTTCGCCGAACCGATCAACTTCAAGATGCTGTCCAACTACTCGCGGGCCACCTTCAAGACGGACGCCCCGCTCGAAACCATCGTCGGTACCACCGCCGGCCCGACGGTCACGGGCAGTCTCACGGTGGACCCGTCGAAGCCCGCCGCCGGGCAGGGCAGCATCAAGGTGGACCTGACCACGCTCAACTCGGGCGTCACCAAGCGTGACCAGGACATGCAGCAGCCGCAGTACTTCGACACGGCCAACGAGGCGAACAAGTTCGCCGTCTTCGAGATCAAGAGCATCGACATCGCCGCGCCGCTCGAAGCCGGCAAGGAGGTCCCCGCCAAGGTCAAGGGCGTTCTCACGATCAAGCAGAAGCCCGTGGAGGTGATCGCCGACGCGCGGGTCACCTATATCAAGCTCACGCCCGAGCAGGTCGAGGCGCAGAAGCGCTTCGGCTTCACCAGCGACAACCTGAAGGTGCGGGCGAAGTTCGGGACGACCTTCAGCAACCACGGCATGACGATTCCACAGCTGCTGTTTCTCAAGGTGTCGAACGAGATCCAGCTCGAGACCGACCTGACCTTCGCCCGCCAGTAAGCGCGGTGTCCCGGGGAGGCCGCTCGGCCTCCCCGGGCTCCGACCCGAATCTGCTAGAATCGCCGGGTGCCGCCACTCCCCGCCGACCTGGTACAGAAGATGCTCGCGGGCGACCGTCTCGCGCTGGCCCGCCTCATCACCCGCGTCGAGAACCGCATGCCCGGCGTGGCCGAGATCTTGCGCTCCGTCCAGCCGCGTCTCGGCCGCGCACACGTGCTGGGTGTCACCGGACCTCCTGGCGCCGGCAAGTCCACGCTCGTCGATCGGCTCACGGCCAGACTCCGCGCCGGAGGCGCCGGCGTCGGCGTCATCGCCGTCGACCCGTCGAGCCCTTTCACGGGCGGCGCCGTCCTCGGCGATCGCATTCGCATGCAGGCCCACACGCTCGACCCCGACGTCTTCATCCGCAGCATGGCCACCCGCGGCAGTCTCGGAGGCCTCGCCGCCGCGACCGGCGACGTCATCAAGCTCCTGGATGCCTTCGGGAAGCAGTGGATTCTGATCGAAACCGTCGGGGTCGGGCAAACCGAATTGGATATCATCAAGCAAGCCGACACCACCGTGGTGGTGCTGGTTCCCGAATCCGGCGACGCGATCCAGACCATGAAGGCCGGGCTCATGGAGGTGGCGGACATCTTCGTCGTCAACAAGGCCGACCGCGACGGTGCCACCCCTCTGATGACCGAGGTCCGCTTCATGGTCCACTTGCACCGCGGGAGCCCCCAGGCCCCCAAGGACATCG
>JACORX010000429.1 GCA_016179165.1 Candidatus Rokuibacteriota bacterium
CTCGACCGCTGCGGGACGCTCGGGGTGCCGGCGTATGTCGCCGACGTCTTCGGCAGGGGCGGGGAAGGGGGCGAGGATCTCGCGCGCGGGCTCCTCAAGCTCCTCGAGAGCGAGCGCTCGGCCTTCGCGCCGCTCTACCCGCTCGACGCCTCCGTGAAGGCCAAGCTCCTGACCATCGCCACGCGCATCTACGGCGCCGCCGGGGTCGAGTACCCACAGAAGGTGGACCGTCAGATCGCCCAGGCCGAGGCGCTCGGCTACGGCCGGCTGCCCGTCTGTGTGGCCAAGACCCAGCGGTCGCTGTCCGACGACCCGACCTTGCTGAACCGGCCGCGCGGTTTCCGTATCACGATAAACGACCTGCGGATCTCGGCTGGGGCGGGGTTCCTCGTGGCGCTGGCCGGCGACATCACGACCATGCCGGGGCTGCCGCGCAAGCCCAATGCCGAGGGCGTGGACGTCACGCCGGACGGGGAGATTACGGGGCTCTTCTAGCGGTGTGATATACTGCGCGATGGCCCGGGCTGAAGCGGGCTAAATCCATGATCCAAGTCGATCGACTGACGAAGAGCTACGGGCCGGTGACGGCCGTCCACGACGTGTCGTTCAACGTCGAGAAGGGGCAGATCGTCGGCTTCCTGGGCCCCAACGGGGCCGGCAAGTCCACGACGATGAAGATCCTGGCCTGCTTCATGGCGGCCAGCGGCGGCAGCGCCCGGGTCGCGGGCTTCGACGTCTTCAGCCAGTCCCTCGAGGTGCGCCGGCGCATCGGCTACCTTCCCGAGAACTCCCCGCTCTACGCGGACCTGCCCGTGGCCGCGTATCTCGACTTCGTCGCCGAGGCCAAGGGCGTCTCGCGCGGAGCGCGCCGGTCCAAGGTCGCCGACGTGATGGACCGCTGCTTCATCACCGACATGCAGCACCGGCTCATCGGCAAGCTCTCCAAGGGTTACCGGCAGCGGGTGGGGCTGGCGCAGGCGCTCCTGGGCGACCCGGAGGTGCTGATCCTCGACGAGCCCACCATCGGGCTCGACCCGCGCCAGATCGCCGAGATCCGCGCGCTGATCAAGTCGCTGGGCGGCCAGCACACGGTCATCCTCTCCACGCACATCCTGCCGGAAGTCTCGATGGTCTGCGACGGCATCATCATCATCAATCGCGGCCGCGTCGTGGCGAAGGGTACCCAGGCGGAGCTGGTGGAGCAGGTCTTCCCCGCGGCGCGCGTGGAGGTGGAGGTGGCCGGCCCCGGAGAGGCCATCGCTTCTTCTTTGAAGACCCTGCCCGGCGTGACATCGGTGGACGCGATTGGGGTGGAAGCGGCCGGCGCGCGCGACGGCGCCTCCCGGTTCGTCGTTGAGTCGCCGCGCGGGCGCGACGTGCGCGGTGAGCTCGTGCGGCTCGTCGCGGGCCGCGGCTGGGAGCTCCTCGAGCTGCACCAGGTCGGGCTCTCTCTCGAGGAGGTCTTCATCCGCGTCGTGGCGGGCGAGGAGCACGCGCCGCAAATCTTGGAGACGGTGGTGGAGGAGGCGCAGTGAGGGGCTGGCTGCCGGTCTTCAAGAAAGAGATGCGCCTCTACTTCGGGTCGCCCGTGGCGTATGCGGTCGCGACATTCTTCCTCTTCATCGCGGCCTTCTTCTTCGCGCCGTCTTTCATCCAGTACGCGGACGTCTCGATGCGCTCGGCCATGCAGCCGCAGATGGGACAGAGCCTCAACGCCACGGAGAACATCCTGCGCCCGCTCACGTACAACATGGCCGTGGTCCTGCTCTTCTTCATCCCGATGCTGACCATGCGCCTCTTCGCGGAGGAGAAGCGCTCGGGCACCATGGAGCTTCTCCTGACCTACCCGCTGCGCGACGGCGAAGTCCTCGCGGGCAAGTTCCTGGCCGCCCTGGCGCTCTACGCCGGGATCCTCGCGCTGACGCTCTCGTACCCTATCACCGTCGCCTGGTTCACCCGGATCGAGTGGGGCGCCGTTCTGACCGGCTACCTCGGCCTCCTGCTCGTGGGCGCGGCCTTCCTGTCCATCGGGCTCTTCGTGTCGTCGACCACGGAGAATCAGATCGTGGCGGGCTTCGGCACCTTCGGCGGCCTCTTGACCCTCTGGCTGCTCGGCTGGTTCGCCGACTCGGCCCAGGGCGCGCTCCGCACCGTGATCCAGCAGGCCGCCATCATCGAGCACATGGAGAGCTTCGCCAAGGGCGTCCTCGACACGAAGGACCTCGTCTATTACCTCTCGGTGACCGCCTTCGCGTTGTTCCTCACGCTCCGCTCGCTCGAGTCGAAGCGGTGGCGGGGCTAGGGTAGTCCCCATGACGGTGCTCATGACGCTGCTCAAGCGCTGGGGGATGCGGGGCGCCGTGCTCTGCCTGTTGGGCGCCGGCGGGCTCGCGCTCTTTGCGTCGTGGATGACGCGGCTGCAGTGGGCGCTCGCGATCGCCGCCGCCGTTCTCTTCGTCGCGGCGGCCGCGCTCAACTGGCGCGAGGGCGCCTCGCTCCTCGGCCGTCGCGGCATGCGCCACGGCGCCAGCGCGGCCTTGCTGGTGCTGATGGCGCTGGGCGTGGCGGTGCTCGCCAACGCCGTGTCGCTCCGCTACAACGCGCGCTGGGACCTGACCGAGAACAAGCGTCACAGCCTCTCGCTCCAGACGGTCAAGCTGGTCCGGGAGCTCGCGGCGCCGGTCGAGGCCATCGGATTCTTCCGCTCTGACACGCCCGGCAAGCGCACGGCCGAGGACCTGCTCAAGCAGTACGCCCAGGCCTCCGGGGGCAAGTTCACCTACCGGATGGAGGATCCGGACCGGTCGCCGGGGCTCGCGCGGCGCTACGGCGTTGAAAGCTACGGCACGCTCGTGATGCAGAGCGGGGACAAGTCCGAGAAGGTGCTCGACGCCGATGAGGATCGGCTGACGAACGCCCTCGTCAAGGTCACCCGTTCAGGCAAACCCGTGATCTATGTCGTCAAGGGGCACGGGGAGCGCGATCTCTCGAGCGCCGAGCGGGCGGGCCTCAGCCAGGCCAAGGAGCAGATGGAGAAGGCCAATTACACCGTCACGGAGCTCGAGCTGGTGCGCCAGGCCAAGGTGCCGGCGGACGCAGCCGTCGTCATCGTCCCGGGGCCGAAGACAGATCTCCTGCCGCCCGAGCTCGCGGCTCTGGATGCGCACCTCGAGCTGGGCGGCCGTCTGCTCTTCATGGCCGACCCGCTCCAGGCCGACGGTCTCGTCAAGTACCTCGCCAGGTACGGTGTCGCGCTGGGCAACGACCTCGTCGTCGAACCAAGTCCCATCGGCCAGCTCTTCGGCGTCGGGCCCGAGGTACCGATCGTCACGGGTTACGAGCGGCACCCGATCACCAAGGACATGGCCAACGTCATGACGGGCTTCCCGGTCACGCGCTCAGTCGCGCCGGCGAAGGAGGGTCCGTCCAAGGGAATCATGGCGACGGCGCTGGCCAAGACGAGTCGCGATTCATGGGGCGAGACCGACCTGGTCGGGCTCAAGCGCGGGCAACCCGCGCGCCGGGATCCGGCGGATACGCCGGGGCCCGTGTCCGTGCTGACCGCCGTCACGATCGTGCCGGGGCCGGGCACCGAGACCGAGCCCAAGACCCCCAAGGCCGAGTCCAAGACAGATGGTGACGGGGCCAGGAAGCCCGAGGGACGACTGGTCGTCCTGGGCACCTCCACGTTCGCCTCGAACCAGGGGCTCGGCTTCCAGGGCAACCGCGATCTCTTCCTCAACATCGTTTCCTGGCTTTCCGGGCAGGAGGGCGAGATCGCCATCCGGCCGAAGGACACGCGCCAGAACCCGATCTTCCTCACCAGCGCTCAGAGCCGGACCGTCCTGTGGTTCTCCATCGTCATACTGCCGGGCGCTGTGATGGCATGCGGGATCTGGCTGGTCGTCCGCCGCCGCCGCATCAAGTAGCCGCCCGACGATGAGCTGGAAGACCCTGACAGTCCTCGCCGTCCTCGCCGCGGGCCTCGGCGGTTTCCTCGTCGTAGACAGCTACTGGTTGACCCCGAAGCGCGAGAAGACGGCCGGCGTCAAAGGACGCCTGTGGACCATCGAGCCCAAAGACGTCCTAGGGCTGACCATCAAGCGCAAGGACGACACGGTCACGCTCAAGCGGGCGGGCGACGGCTGGGAGATGCTGGAGCCGGTGAAGACGCGGGCCAACAGCGGCGCCGTCAACGAGGTCGTCACTGGACTGGCGACAGTGAGAGTGGACCGGGAGATCGACGCGAACCCGTCCAAGCCAAGCGATTTCGGTCTCGATCCGCCGGAAGCCTTCGTCACGATCGAGGTCACGGACCAGGCTGCGCCGCTCACCCTCGCCGTCGGCGGCAAGAGCCCGACGGGGATCTGGGTCTACGCGCGCGAGGGAAGCAAGCCGGTCGTGGTCGCGATCGGCGACTCGGTATCCCGCGATGTCACACGCCTGGTCGCCGAATTCAGGGACAGGACCCTCTTCGCCTTCGATCGGCGGAACGTCAGCGCGATCGACCTCGACATCGACGGGTCGAAGATGACGATCGAAGCCGAAGAGGGGGGCAAGTGGCGCATCGCCAGGCCCGGCCCCTACCGGGGCGACGCCGACATGATCACGGGGATGCTCGACAATCTCGCGAGCGTCACGGTGAAGGAGTTCCTCGGCTCGCCGAAGTCGCCCGCGACGTACGGCCTTGACAAGCCCTCGCGCGTGACGCTCTGGCTCGGCAAAGACAAGGACCGCACGTCCAAGACCCTTCTCCTGGGCAAGGTCGACGCCGCGAAGAAGGGTGTCTACGTCCAGCGCCAGGGCGAGCAGGAAGTGCTATTGGCCCCCAGCGAGACCTTGGACAAGCTTCCGAAGACCGTTGCGGCGGCGCGCGACAAGGTGGTCTTCGCCTACGCCTACGACAAGGTCAACCGCGTCGAGATCGAGAGCGCGGCGGGTACCGTGAAGCTCGAGCGAGATGGCATCAACTGGAACATCACCGCGCCCGAGACGCTCAAGGCGGACACGGGCGCCGTCAACGGCCTGCTCTGGCGCATCCGGGACCTGCGCGCCTCGGGCTTCCTCGACGAGTCGGCGGCGAGTGTCGCGCGCTACCTGTCCAAGCCCGACGTGACCGTGAAGATCTGGGAGGAAGGCGCAAACGAGCCCAAGACGCTGCTCCTGGGGCTGTCCAAGGCGGTCAAGGTCGGTGAGCCGACGGGCGTGGCGGCGCCGAGCGCGAAGGGCCCGGTCTTCATGGTCGAGGCCAAAGGCATCGGCGATCTCTCCACGACGGCGACTGACCTGCGCGACAAGAGCGTGGTCGCCTCGTTCGATATGAAGGAGGTCAAGCGCGTACGCCTCTCGGTCGGGGACAAGCGTCTGCTGCTGGAGCGCCGCGGGGAGGACGAATGGCGGGTGCTCGAGCCGTCGAAGGGTCCGGCCAAGGAGATCAAGGTCACGGGCCTGCTCCTGACGCTGCGCGCCCTCAAGTGGAAGGAGATCGCCGCCGCGGACGGCGCCGACGCGGGGCGGTTCGGCCTGGACAAGCCCGAGGTCGAGATCGCCGTACTGAAGGCGGACGGCAAAGAGATGGCGGGCCTGGCCATCGGACGGACGGACCCCAAGGTGAGCTACGTGCGGGGCAAGTCGTCGCCGGCCATCTTTGCTGTCGACCCGAAGTTGCTGGAAGACATCCGCAAGGCGCCCTCCGAGATCCCCGGCTAGCCTTTCGACAGCGCCATGACGACTCCCTCCGACGGCGTCTACCTCAGGCAGATGGAGCTGGGCCCTATGCAGAACTTCGTCTACCTCATCGGCGACCCGGAGACGCGGGACTGCGTCGCGGTCGATCCGGCCTGGGAGATCGATGCCATCCTGGAGCAGGTCCGGGCCGACGGGATGCATCTCACCGGCGTGCTCGTCACCCACACGCACCAGGACCACGTCGGCGGCCACCTCTTCGGCCACGACATCCCGGGGATCGAGGACCTCCTGGCCAAGGCCCCGGCCAAGGTCTACGTCCACGCGGCCGAGCGCGAGTTCCTCCGCGGCTTTGGCTCGGATCTCGTCAGGATGGGCGGGGGCGACACCCTCGACGTGGGGCGCCTGAAGGTCACGTTCGTCCACACGCCGGGGCATACGCCGGGCTCCCAGTGCTTCCTCGTGGACGGCCGCCTGATCTCGGGCGACACGCTCTTCATCCGCTCCTGCGGCCGCACCGACCTGCCCGGCAGCGATCCCGGGGAGATGTACACCTCGCTGACCCAGCGGCTGGGCGCTCTCCCGGACGACACCGTCGTCTTCCCCGGCCACAACTACGGCGGGACCGTCACCACGATCGGCGACGAGAAGCGCCACAATCCAATGATGCGCTTCCCGACGATGGCCGATTTCCTCCGCGCCATGGGCCGCTAGCAGGCCGCCGATAAGGGCCCATCTGCTTCGTTGCCGCCCTCGGCTGCGGGCTCAACGTACAGGAGTACGCCTCGCCCGCAGATCAACTCAGCCCTCGTCTCGCGGCAGCCGCTCAACTCGAACGGCGGGGCGGCGCCTCGCAGCTGGACCCTTCTCGACGCCCTGCGCTGTCCCCATCTCCAGGCTGAAGCTCCCGGCGTCACACCGCCGTCGCGCCGCCGTCTACGTAGAGGATCTGGCCCGTGATGTAGTCCGGGCAGGTGGCGAAGAAGCGCACCGCCGCCGCCACGTCGTCCGGGTGCCCGAGCCTGCCCATCGGGATCTTCGCCCGCAGCCGCCGCTTCGACTCGTGCGGGAAATCCTCGGGCAGGAGGACCGCGCCGGGTCCCACCGCGTTGACCTGGATCCGGGGCGCCAGCGCGGCCGCGAGCCCTCGCGTCAGCATCACCACACCCGCCTTGGAGATGGCGTAGGGGATATAGCCCGGCCACGGCCGCTCGGCGCCCACATCCGCCAGGTTGATGATGCGGCCCCCCCGACGGCCCATCGCGCGCGCGGCGGCCTGGGAGCAGAAGAATGCGCCCTTGACGTTGACGGCGATGAACCGGTCGAAGTCGGCCGGGGTGACGGTATCCCAGGGCGTGCGCCAGAAGACGCCCGCGTTATTGACCAGCAGGTCGAGCCGCCCGAGCCGTCGGACGGTCTCTGCCACCAGCCGCCGCGCCTCCGCCGGCTTGGCAACGTCGGCGCGGATGGTCACCACGCGCGCTCCCAGCGCGGTGATCGCGGCGGCAGTGGCGTAGGCGAAGGCAGCCGAGCGGTGATAGTTGACCGCGACGTCGAAGCCCGTCCGGGCGAGCTCGAGCGCGATGGCGCGGCCGAGGCGGATCGCGCCGCCCGTTACGAGAGCGACCTTGCGGGCCGTTTTGTTGACTTGCTTAATCTCCTGTGGTGTCATGAATTTATCATGGCCGGCCCGCTTCGAAACTGGTTCAAGGTCCGCTTCATCACCGGTTTCTTCGTTACGGTCCCCGCCATCGCCAGCGCGTGGCTCCTGTACGTGTTCTGGGATGCCATCGACGCGTTTTTCTCCCCCGGCTACGAGCGGGTCTTCGGGCGGCGCATCCCCGGCCTGGGCTTTCTCACCGCCGTCCTGTTCATCCTGTTCATGGGCACCATCGCCACCAACGTCGTGGGCCGCCGCATCCTCGCGCGCATCGAGCGCGTGTTCGCCCGCGTGCCGATCTTCCGCAGCATCTACCCGTCCATCAAGCAGCTGATCGAGTCCTTCTCGCCCGAGAAGCGCCAGTCGTTCAAGGCCGTCGTCCTGGCCGAGCACCCCCGCGAGGGCGAGTTCGTCTTCGGCTTCGTCACCTCCGAGGTCCTCGTGGAGACGCCCGGCCGCAAGCGAGAAATGGTGACCGTCTTCGTCCCGACCAACAACCTCTACCTGGGCGACGTCATCATGGTGCCGCGGCAGGATGTCATCTCCACCGGGCTCACGGTCGAGGAGGGCATTCGCATCATCCTGTCGGCCGGCACCGCGACCCCCTCGCGGCTGCCGCGCGAGCGGCTCTGACTGGGGAACTCCCCCCGTAGAGGGGGTGGGGGTGGCAGACCACCAGGCCGGCCTTGGGGCTCTCCGGCCGCTAAGAGGGCCTCCAGCCGTAGACCGATCGGGACGTCAAGCGCTACAGGCGTTTCCACTTCACGACCCTAGGGTGGTGGGGGCAAATATTCAAGGGTGGATAGCCGTCCAAGACGAAGAGGTATACTGCCAATTATGTGGAGTATGAGCTGCGCTCGGGTACGTTCCCGCCTCGATCGGCACATTGATGGTGCCCTGGGGGTCCATGCCGGGCGCTTCGTGGCGGCTCACCTTGAACGCTGCGCCGGTTGCCGGGCCGCCTCGGAGGAGCTAGCCCGCCTCAAGGCCTTCGTGCGACAGGCGAGTGTCCCGACGGTTGAGCCGGACTGGTCGGGCTTCTGGGTCACCGTGCGGGCACGCATCATGAGCGAAGAGCCCCGTCCGGTGCGCGAATCGTGGTGGTTCCCTTTCTGGAAGCCTGTCTGGGGGCATCCGCGGGTGGCATTCGGCGCGGTGGTCCTGGCGGTCCTCGTTACTGCGTTTACCTTCTGGCCCGCCGACGACACCGCGTATGCCTCACCGGTGCGCGTGCAGGACGTCTCGGCCGACGACCCGGAGCGGAGCGTGATGGTCTATTCGAGTCGCGCCCACGGCGTTACCGTCATCTGGGTCTTCGGCTCCAACGTCACCTATGACCCGGACGGCGACGCTCCCTGACAGGGCGCCGCAGGGCGCCGATAAGGGCCCGGCTGCTTCGTTGGCGCCCTCGACTGCGGGCTCAACGTAGAGGGACTACGCCTCGCCCGCAGCCTTCGGGCGCCGCCTCGCATCCGAACCCTTCTCGCCGCCCTGCGGGGGCTTGCGGCGCCGCGCCGCCTCGCAAACGGGCCCTTATCGGCGTCCTGCTATTCGCCTAGGTTCTTGAGGCGCTCCCGGGCGAGGGGCGCCACCTCCGACTGCGGGAAGTTGTCCACCAGGTACCGCAGCCTCGCCTGGGCGACCTTCACCTGCTTGAGCTCGACCAGGGCCAGCGCCTCTTTGTAGAGCGCGGTCGGCACCTGACGCCCGTGAGGATAGTTCACGAAGACCTTGCGGAATTCCTGCACCGACTGCTCGAAGGCCCTGCGCGCTTTCTCCGGCTGCCCGGCCGAAGCCGCGGCGCGCCCCATGCTGAAGTAGGACTCGCCGATCCAGTACTGCGCGCCGTCGGCTTGGGTCGCGTCAGGGTAGCGCCAGACGAACTCCCGGAACTCTCCAATGGCGAGCGTGTAATTGCCCTTCGTGAAATCGAGATAGGCCGCCTTGTAGCTCTGCTCGGCGGTAGCGTCGCCCGGCGAGCGGGCCCCGCCCGAGGGCGAGGAGGCGGGCAAGGGCGAGGGTGGGGGCGTCGGGCGCCCGCTCGGTCCGGCGCCCTGTGGGCGGTTCTGGTCCTCGAGGCGCTGGTCCAGCTCGTCGAGGCGTACGGAGAGACGATTCATCTCGGCCATGAGACCGTCGATCCGGGCGTTCATCGCCGACAGCTGACGCGTGCTCTCTCCCAATTGCTCGCGGGTGCGTCGCTCGAGCTGGCTCAGCACAGTCTCGGTCTCGCCGCGGCTTCTGTGCACGGCCAGGTTCAGGCCGTCGAGGTCCTTCCGAGTGTCCGCCAGGTCCTGCTGGACAGCCTCGTCCGCGCCGGTGGCGCAGCCGGCTGCCGCGAGGGCGGCGAAAAAGCCCAAGGGGAGCCAGAGGCTCCCCTTGGGCACTGCGAACTGAATCATCACCGACCCCGTGACGCTCTACCGAGTCTTTGTCAGGAAGTTGTCGCGCCGGTTCTGGGCCCAGCAGGCCTCGGTCTTCTCCGTGCACATCGGCCGCTCCTTGCCGTAGGAGATGATCGTGATGCGGCTGGCCTGGACACCCTGCGCCACGAGGTAGTTCATAGCCGCCTTGGCGCGCTTCTCGCCGAGGGCCAGGTTGTACTCGTTGGTGCCCCGCTCGTCACAATGGCCTTCGATCAGCACGAGGTTGCTGGAATTGGCCTTGAGCCAGGCGGCGTTGCCGTCGAGCGTCTTGGCGTCATCCGGCCGGATGTCGTACCTGTCGAAGTCGCAGTAGACCGCCTTTAGATTCGTGGCCGGAGCGAACTCGCTGGGCCTCACCATCGGGGCCCGGCCCGGGGCCGGAGCTGGAGCTGGAGATGGAGCTGGAGATGGAGCTGGAGTCAGAGCTGGAGCTGGAGCCGGAGCCGGAACTGGAGTCGTACCTGGAGTCGGCCCTGGAGTCGGCATCGGGGCCGGGGCTGGCGTCGGCCTCGGGGCCGGCGCGGGGGCCGGAGCCGCCTGCGGCGCCGAGGGAGCCGGGGCTACGGCGCCCGTAGTGGCGGGCCGCTTCGGGCACCCCACGAGGAATAGGGTGAGAGCGA